>DATFCF010000728.1:0-2326 GCA_035253445.1 Mycobacterium sp. | reverse complement strand
TCAACGGGATTCCCTGACACACCCGGTCGAACAACATCCAGCGCACAACCCTCGAATGCGGATATCCACTCGGCATCGCAACCCCTAAATCCACGGATGTTGCACTGACCGTATGAATCTGCCGGCGGAATTTCGAGCGGTAAAGAACGTTCGCGGGGATGCCCGCTAACCCCATTCGTGGTTCATCGCGCGAGATTCGAACCGCGCCTCGACGGATTCGACGGGCCGGGCCTGCGTACGGGACACCGCGATCAGCACCATCGCGAGGGCAGCGGTCACGGCGCCGCCGTAGAAGATCGCGACGAAACTGCTTTCGGCCGGTATAAACCCGGCGGCCGGACTGCCTAGCAGCACCGCGACCAGCGCGGCGGCCGTGGAGCTGCCGATGGTGCGGGCAATCGCGTTCATGCTGGTGGCCACGCCGGTTTCCCCGGCATCCACCTCGCTGACGACAAGAGCGGGCAGCGCACCATAGCCAAGGGCGATGTAACCGTTCGCCAGGATGCTGGCCACGATCACCTGCCACGCCGCCGAATGCGCAAGAGCGATGAACAGGAATCCAGCGATGCCGGAGACCGCCGCGACCATCAGCACCGGTCGAGCGCCGAAGCGGTCGATGAACCGGCCGCTGATCATCGCGACGAGAAAACCGGTGACGGCGCCGGGTAGCAAATAGACGACGCTGGCTTCCAGAACCGTCGCAGAGAAGCCGTATCCCGCTGTTTCGCGCGGGATTTGGACGAACTGCGTCAGACCGAGGAACGCGAAGTACAAACCCATCCCCACGAACACCGTCGCCAGGTTGGTGAACAACATGGCCCTTCTGGTCAGCATCCGGATCGACACCAGCGGCTGTTTGACCCGCCGCTCCCACAGCCACCAGCAGATCAATATGACGATGCCGCCCGCCGCGCAGCCAAGCGTGGTCGGCGACGTCCAGCCCCACGAGTTGCCCTGCGTGATGGCCAACAGGATCGCCGACAACCCCACGGCCAGACCGGCCGCGCCGAGCCAGTCGATGGTTCCGGTTGAGGTTCGCGAGCGCGCAGGCACGACCAGCACCACGATGGCGATGACGACGATCGTGAACGCGGTCGTGAGCCAGAAGACGCGGTGATAGCCGGCGTGCCCGCTCATCAGCAGCCCGACCACCACCAGCCCGGTGCCGCCGCCGAACCCCAGCGTCCCCGACAGCACCGACATTGCCGATCCCATCCGATCGGGCGCCAACTCCTCACGCAGGATCGCGACGCTGATCGGATACAGCGCGAAAGACGCGGCCTGCAGCACCCTGCCCACGATCAGCAGGGCCAACGACGATGTGACGGCCGCGAGCACCGAGCCGGCCAGCACCACGGCGAGCACGATCAGCAGCACCCGCTTCTTGCTGTGCAGGTCGGCCAGCCGGCCGATCAACGGAGTCGCCGCGGCGGCGGCCAGCAGGTTCGCCGTGACCGCCCAGCTGACCGCCACGGTCGACGCGTCGAGCTGGTCGGCGATGATGCCGAGGACGGGAACCACCGCGGTCTGAAGGACCGCGACCGTCAGCACCACCACGCTGAGCCCCGCGACCAGCAGCCGCGGCCGGCGAACCTGTGTGTCGCCCGGAGCGGTGGACGCGTCGGTCTTGACCACGGTCCACTCCGATCGTTAGCACAGCTTCGGTTCCCCGATTATGTCCCTTCGCCCAACAGAGCCACGAGCCGGTCGTGGGGAAGCCGCGGTGAGCGGTGCCCGTCACGGCCGATCATGTCGTCGTTGACCACCAGCGCGTTGAGTGCCGAGCTCGTCGTCCCCGGCCGCGCCGACGGGGAAGGCGCTGGCTTGGCAGGTTGACTTCAAGTGCACTTGAAGAGGCAAGGTTGGGCCATGAACGTTTCGCCTCCACAAACGGTCAATCATCATGCCGATCACCCCGGTTTCGGCGGGGTGACAGGGTTGCTCTTCGGCGTGCTCTTTCTGGCGATAGGCCGAGCGAAGGCGCGGTTGGCGGTCGACATCGCGTCCGTGTCAGCCACCGACCGGGTCATCGATATCGGTTGCGGTCCAGGCGTTGCCGTACGGGCTGCAGCGCGCCGCGGGGCACACGCGATCGGTGTTGACCCGGCACCGGTCATGCTCCGGGTGGCTCGTGCCGTCACGCGCGGAAGCACCAAAGTTGAGTGGGCCGAGGGCGCGGCGGAGAACCTGCCAGTGCCGACCGGATCGGCGACCGTCGTGTGGTCGCTGGCCACTGTGCACCATTGGAAGGACGCCACCAAGGGGCTGTCCGAGGTGCACCGGGTGCTGGCACCGGGCGGGCGCGTCCTCGCGATCGAGCGTCAGG
>DATFCF010000727.1:0-2651 GCA_035253445.1 Mycobacterium sp. | reverse complement strand
GCGGTGTTCGTGGCCTTCTCCCACCGGGCGTCCGTTCCGGCCGCCAATGTCTTTCCGCACATGCCGCAGGCACCGGCGTAGCGCAGGCAGATCACCCTGCGCGTGCCTGCGCCGGCCCGCTGAGGCGCCGATGCCTGCGCTGGCTCTGATGGCACCTCGGCCCGGCACTCGATACAGGTCGCCTGCCGGGCGTCCTTGTCCCACACCGCCTCGGCACCGGCCGGCAGTGCGGCGCCGCAGCGGGCGCACCTAGCTGCGTAGCGCAGCTTCACCGCCCCGGAAACGTCGTTTCCCACTGTGATGACGGCTGAGTGCGACCAGAACGGGATCAGGTCGGAGGAACTGGGGGCGTGAAGCGATCGGTCCGAGTGTACGGTGCAGGCCCGGCGCCGGCGACGATCACCTGCCCGGTGGGCAGCTGGCCGATTCCAGCCAGTGATCCCGGCGAACGGCTTGGCAGCTGACCGGAGGACGGATCGGACCACGTGGACGCGGCAGGGTCGAAGAGCGATGCGGACTGAACCGGTCCCACCCCGGCATCCGCCGTGGTCGCTCCGCTGATGAGAAGCACCTTGCCCCCATATGCTGCTGGCAGAGCGACTCCTCGCCCCTGCTTGCAGGCGCACAGCGAACCGGAGATCGGTCCCCAACTATTCGTTGCGACCTCGAATACCCTCCACTTTTGGAGCGACTGCGCCGGCGCCACAGGGGTGTCCGCGGGCTGGGTGCCGGTGGCCGGACAGTTCGCCGCGGTGACTCCGAAGCCACCCGCCACTAGGACCTTTGTTCCGCCGGCGAAAGGAACCGCAAAACCGTCCGAGAATGCCGTGATTGGCCTCTTGACGCCAGTTGTTGTGTTCGTCGTCGTGCACCACAAATTCTGATTCGCCGTCGGCGTCCAGGAGTGGGTCGCAGGGTCATAGATCTCGGAGGTCGCGTTCGGCGTCGTCGTGTTCCCGATAGGAGAGTTGTAACCGCCCCACGTCAACACTTTGCCGTTCGCAAGACCGACAGTACGGTAATTCTGCCTGTACTGGTTCGCAGTCCTTCCGCCCTGCGACCACACGGCAGGCGAACTGGGATCCTGCGTCGGGTCGAATAGTGACGTGGTCTGCGCAACGGCAGGATCAGCGGTGCCGCCCGGTGTCCGGTTGGGTGCCCAGTCATCTGTGCCGCCGACAGAGAGCACCTTTCCACAATCGGACGTTGGGCTCGTTCTGCTGCACCGCAGTTGGACGACGGAGCCGCTGGTGTTCGCCGCCGAATTTCCTTGGACGAACGGAGCGTCGGCGACGTTTCTCCACGGATTGGCGCCGCTCTCGAAGGCCATGGGATCGAATAGCTTCCAATAGACGCCAGCTGCAGAGCCCGCGGTTGCCGGTCCGAAGGTGCGAACTAAGACCTGGCCGCAGAGACCGCCACACTCAGCGGGCGAGCCTTGGAGCACGACCAGATTGCCTTGTACGCCCATCCAGTTTCGACTGCCGGTTTGGTTCGGAGTTGGCATGTCTGTTACGGCGGACCATCCGTCGCGAGCGGCGTCATAGACGGCCGCCTTCCAAGTCGTACCGCTATTGGCTACGAGGAGAAGCTTGCCGTTGGGCATCGCCACCAGGTCGATGGGAAACAGAGGCGACGCAAACGGCAGGCTTCCGGCCTGCTTCCATGCGCCGGCGGCTGCGGCGCCAGCGCTGCCGGCGAAGTTGCCGTCTGGCACTGTACCGTCGGCACCACACGACAGCTGGTTGAAGTCACAGGTGAGCGAGAAGCCCGTGCCGCTGCAGTTGCCGCTCGGAGTGACGACGACATCGTGGATTGAGGAAACCTCCGCCAAGAGGCCGTTGGCGACCAAACCATCCTCGCTGGCGTACGTGTGATGCTTCGCGCAGTTCGTCTCTTCTGCAGTGCGCAGTGTGCGAGCATCATTCTTCGCCGCAGCTAGCGAGCCCTTATCGCCGGTCCCGCGAACCGAGAGCAGGACGATGCCGCTCAGGATGCCTAACACCACAATGACAACCAAGAGTTCAACGAGGGTGAAGCCGTTCTCATCGGTACGCGCCCGCCGGGATACGGCGCGGACGATCGCAAACTGCCTCTTCATGAAACGACAGACCGACGGCGTTGGACCACGACGGCGCCCACGCCTGCCGCGGCGAGTACCGTCCCAGCGGCGAGGATGCTCAACCCTGCGGCGAGGCTGGCGCCGGCTCCAGTGCGGTTCTGTGAGGCCTGGGGTGATCCGCCTACCGGCGGCGGCGCGGTAGTGATAAACGTTTGGCCCGTCGGCCCGGTGACGTCAAAGGTTGTGCGGGCAATCGCACCACCCTCGGCACTCAACACCACAGTATGAATACCGTTGGAGGCGGGCGGCACAGTGAAGGAGGCAGAGAAGTGGCCTCGTGCGTCAGGTGTCACCGTCGTCAGCACGTCGCCTTGCAGCGCGTCCCATCGCAGATCGATCGGCTTCTGCCCAGGCGCTGGAAACAGGCCCTCTACGGTTACCCTCGTCCCGCTAACGCCCAAAGGTGGGACAGTTCCAACCACTGTCGCCAAGCCGGTGCACGCCCACGCCAGCGAGCCGATGCTCGTGATCGCTACAGCGAGCGCGCCCAAGGTCCCCAGCACGAAACGATTCACTCCGTTGCCCCCTC
>DATFCF010000726.1:0-7207 GCA_035253445.1 Mycobacterium sp. | reverse complement strand
GGCGACCGCCATGTGCCAGATCTGCAGCACGCCGAGTAATCCCAGGGTTGCAATCGCGGACACGGCGATCACGTTGGCTGTTTCGACTGCGATGATGATGGCGCGCTGGCTGATTCGGTCGGCGGCCAGCCCGCCAACAAGGACGAAGGCGACCAGGCCGGCGCCAAAGCAGGTGGTGACCATCGACAGTGATACAGGGTCGTTGGACAGTTCGATGACCTGAAGGGCCAACACGACTGCGAACATGCCGTCGGCGAAGATCGACAGCGACACGGCGGTGATCAGCAGGCGATACTCACGGAACTTGAAGGGGGCGAGCACTCGCCAGCCACCGGCGTCCACCACCGGTTGCTCAATGTCGAATTGCGTACTCACCAATAGATGGTCGCGGAACGACCGGTCGGCAGTCCACCGATTTTCCGCGCCAGCGACTTGTGTGCGTTTTGTTGTGCTCAGCGCTCCTGTTCGCACACAAGCTGCCGTCAGGAGTCGGTGAAGTTCGCGGGTCGGCGCTGCTGAAAAGCCCGAGTTCCCTCCCGGAAGTCCTTCGATTCGAGTAGCACCAGCTGACCCTGCTTCTCACGCTCGAGCGCCGCCTCCAACTCCACAAGCGTCGCGGCGTTGATCGCCTGCTTGGTCTTTCGCAACGCCACAGCGGGCCCGGACGTCAACGTGGAGATCACCTTGGCCACTTCGGCGTCCAAATCCTCGGCCGGGTGAACGGCGGTGACCAGCCCCCAGTCGAGTGCCTCCGCCGCCGAAATCCGCTCGGCCAGCAACGCCATCCGCATGGCGCGGTGACGGCCGACCGACGCCGCGATCAACGCCGACGCACCGCCGTCTGGCATCAGCCCGATCTTGCTGAAGGCCAGCATGAAAAACGCCTTCTCCGAAGCCAATACGACGTCGCATGCCAACGCCAACGATGCGCCGACGCCAGCCGCCGGTCCCTGCACTACGGCTACGGCCGGCTGCGGCAGGTTCACGATCGAGCAGACCGCACGGTTGGCCGCGTCGAGCACGTCGGCCGGGGTGCCACCCGCGCCAGGGTTGGCATCGTCTTCCTCGCTGATCCCCGCACCCGAGGAAAAGCCGCGTCCCGCCCCGCCGAGTCGGACCACCTTGACCCGCGGATCGCCGGCGGCTCGTTGCAACGCGTCGCCAATGGCGGTCAGCATGGCCGCCGTCAACGAGTTCAGGCTGTCCGGCCGGTTCATCGTCACTGACAGCACACCGTCGGTCAGCGCGACGGTGAGGTCGTCGATGCCGGTATAGGTCTGCGCGCCGGAGTCGATCGTTGTCATGGCTGCACCCTAGATCCGGTCGACTTGGTTATACAAGTAAGCTATGTCGGCGGTCGACCAACGGAGGGCGGTTAGAGGCATGGCGGGACCACTGAGCGGTTTGCGAGTCATCGAGTTGGCCAGCATCGGGCCTGGTCCACACGCCGCAATGATCCTCGGCGACCTCGGCGCCGACGTGGTGCGGATCGAGCGACCTGGCAAGCTCGGGGGCATTCCGACAACCAAGCGCGAAGCCACGCTGCGCAACCGCCGTTCTGTCGCTGCCAACCTCAAGACCGACGAGGGTCGCGACCTCGTGCTCAAGCTGGTCGCCAAGGCCGACGTGCTCATCGAAGGCCTGCGACCCGGCGTGACCGAGCGGCTGGGACTCGGCCCGGACGACTGCGCGAAGGTCAACGAACGCCTGGTCTACGCGCGGATGACGGGTTGGGGTCAGACCGGCCCCCGTCGGCTACAGGCCGGGCACGACATCAACTACATCTCGCTCAACGGCCTGCTGCACTCGATCGGCCGCGCAGGCGAACGCCCGGTCCCGCCGCTCAACCTGACCGGAGACTTCGGCGGGGGCTCGATGTTCTTGCTCGTCGGCATCCTCGCCGCGCTGTGGGAACGGCAGACGTCGGGCAAGGGCCAGGTGGTCGATGCCGCGATGATCGACGGTTCCAGCGTGCTGGCCCAAATGATCTGGGCCTTCCGAGCCGACGGACTCTGGTCCGATGAGCGCGGAGTCAACATGCTCGACGGCGGAGCGCCGTACTACGACACCTACACGTGCTCGGACGGACGCCATATCGCGGTCGGCGCAATCGAACCGCAGTTCTATGCCGAGATGCTCAAAGGCCTCGGCCTCGACGGTGAAGACCTGCCCGCACAGAACGACATCGGCCGCTGGCCCGAGTTGCGCGCCCGGCTGACCGAGGTCATCGCCTCCAAGGACCGTGACCACTGGGCCAAGGTCTTCGCCGACACCGATGCGTGCGTGACGCCGGTGCTGTCGTTCGGCGAGGTCGAAACCGAGCCGCACGTCACCGAGCGCGACACCTTCTACCGTGACGGCGGCTACCTGCAGCCGATGCCCGCGCCGCGGTTCTCCCGCAGCGTGCCCCCGACGCCAACCCCGCCCGGAGACGCCGGCGCGGATACCGAAGCCGTTCTACGCGACTGGGTATAGAGAAAGGAACTCATTAAGTGGAGATCAAAGACGCCGTAGCCGTTGTCACCGGCGGCGCCTCCGGGCTCGGCCTTGCCACCACGAAGCGTCTGCTGGACGCCGGTGCGCTGGTCGTCGTGCTTGACCTCAAGGGCAAGGAGGCGGTCGCAGAACTCGGCGATCGGGCCACCTTCGCCGAGACCGACGTCACCGACGAGGCCGCGGTGACCGCTGCGCTCGACACTGCCGAGTCGCTGGGCCCGGTGCGCATCGTGATCAACTGCGCCGGCACCGGCAATGCCATCAAGACGCTCGGCAAGGAGGGGCCGTTCCCGCTCGATCTCTTCAAGAAGGTCGTCGAGATCAACCTGATCGGCACGTTCAACGTGATCCGGCTGGGCGCCGAGCGCATCGCCAAGACCGAGCCGATCAACGGGGAACGCGGCGTCATAGTCAACACGGCGTCGGTCGCGGCCTTCGACGGGCAGATCGGCCAGGCCGCCTACTCCGCATCCAAGGGCGGCGTCGTCGGCATGACGTTGCCCATCGCCCGCGATCTGTCGCGCAACCTGATCCGTGTCGTCACCATCGCGCCCGGCCTGTTCGACACCCCGCTGCTGGCGGGGCTGCCCGAACCGGCCAAGGAGTCGCTGGGCCAGCAGGTGCCGCATCCGTCGCGGCTGGGTAAGCCCGACGAGTACGGTGCGCTGGCCGTGCACATCGTCGAGAACCCGATGCTCAACGGAGAGGTGATCCGCCTGGACGGCGCGATCCGGATGGCGCCGCGATGAGCCGTTGGCGTGGCGATGAGCGCTTGCGCGAAGAGCGGACGGCGAAGTGGGGCCACGCGCGAAGTGCAGGGGACAAGGAGCGCAGTTGAGCCTGACGACGAAGTTCACCGAGACCTTCGGGGTCGAGCACCCCATCGTTCAGGGCGGTATGCAGTGGGTGGGCCGCGCGGAACTCGTTGCGGCGGTGGCGAACTCGGGCGCCCTGGGTTTTCTGACCGCGCTGACCCAGCCGACGCCTGCGGATCTGGCCCGCGAGATCGCCAGGACGCGGGAGCTGACCGACAAGCCGTTCGGCGTGAACCTGACGATCCTGCCGACCATCAACCCGCCGCCTTATGACGAGTACCGCCAGGTGATCGTCGACGCCGGTATCAAGATCGTGGAGACCGCGGGATCCAACCCTGCGCCTCATTTGCCGATGTTCCACGCGAACGGGATCAAGGTGCTGCACAAGTGCACCTCGGTGCGGCATGCGGTGAAAGCACAGAGTCTCGGTGTCGACGGCATCAGCATCGACGGCTTCGAGTGCGCCGGCCATCCCGGCGAGGACGACATCCCGGGCCTGGTCCTGATTCCGGCGGCCGCGGCCAAGATCACGATCCCGATGATCGCCTCCGGTGGTTTCGCCGACGCGCGCGGTCTGGTGGCGGCGCTGGCGCTGGGTGCGGACGGCATCAATATGGGCAGCCGCTTCATGTGCACTGTCGAGTCGTCGATCCATCAGAACGTCAAGGAAGCGATCGTCGCAGGAAGCGAACTCGACACCGAGCTGATCTTCCGCCCGCTGCGCAACACCGCCAGGGTGGCGAGCAATGCGATATCGCGCGAGGTCGTGGAGATCCTGAACAACGGCGGACAGTTCCCCGACGTCAAGGATCTGGTCGCCGGCGTGCGCGGTAACAAGGGGTACGAGGTGGGTGACCTCGACGCCGGGATCTGGTCGGTGGGCACCTCGATGGGCCTCATCAACGACATCCCCACCGTCGGGGAGCTGGTGTCACGCATCGTCGACGAGGCCGAAGAGCTGATCACCGGCCGCCTCGGCGACATGCTCGAGGCGCCAGCAGCAGAGAACGTGGCTTAAGAAACAGGAGATCGACAAGACGCCCTGTTGGGCAAACTGTCCCGGGTGAGCGCGCGCCGTGTGGCGCGCGCTTGCTCAGACTGCGGTTGGCAGCGGGTGCTCGTCGTCGAGCTGCTCCGAGGTGTCGCCCTCTACCAGGACATCGCCGTGGTAGAGCGCCTCGAAGTCAACCTTGATGACATCAGCACTGGTGTCGTCGATCCACATGTACTGAACAGTAACCATCACCATTAAGGAATCATTGAGTCTCGATTCGGAAAATGGTGGCAATTCTTACCGCCGGGTAGGTTCTACGCCCCCGGGGGTGAAGTGGATCGGGTTGGTCCCGTTGAGCAAGACCCAGGTCAGGACGGCGGCGGCGATGGCCAAGACCAGCAGCCCAACCGCGATCCGCGGAGACCATCCCGCCCGGCCGAAAACCTTAGCGTCGGCCGAATAGGCGCCGGCGCCGGTGAACAGCAGCGCGGTCGCACCGACGGCCACCATGAACGGCACGTTGAACGGCTCGGACCAGAATGCGGCGACCGAGACGTTGACCGCCCAGGCATCGATCATCGCGGCGATCACCGCACACGCCGCCACGGGTGTCAGCAGGCCCAGCACCAACCCGATTCCGCCGAGGGTCTCGGCGGCCGTCACCATGAACGCGGCGAACGTCGGTAGCCGCCAGCCGCCGGCCTCCATGAAGCCGTGAGCGGCGTTGAAGTCAAAGGCTTTGATCAGACCCGCCTGGATCATGGCCGCGCCGACGCCGATACGCAGGACCAATAGTCCGCTGTCGGTCAACAAGGACGTGGTTGCCGAAGTTGTGGCTTCGGTGGTGATCATGATCGGCAGCCTGTTGGGCTGTGAGAAAGCTGTGGGATTTCTGTCATGCACGGGTAGACCGGCATTTACCGACCGATTCATCGCTCGTGGACGCGGGCAACTGAACCGCAGACCCTTCCCGCGCCGTATCTACCGTAGGTAGAGAGGCGTTGACGCATCAAAGTTATCGTTGATAAGTTACCGCTGATAGCTGACACGCGACCGGAAGGGACGCGACGTGCTGCAACGAATTGCGCTGTTGGCCATTGCTGCGCCGCGACGAATCGTCGCGATTGCCTTGCTCGTCATGGTGGCCTGCGGAATCTTCGGCATTCCCGTCGCCAAGCACTTGTCTGCCGGCGGTTTCCAGGACCCCACCTCGGAGTCGGCGCAGGCGACGAAGTTGCTGGTTGACAAGTTCGGCCAGGGCGACATGGAGCTGTTGATCTCCGTCACGGCCGAGGACGGCGCCAAGGGCGCCGCAGCTCGATCGGTCGGCACGGACATCGCCTCGCAACTGCAGGCCTCGCCGCATGTGGTGGAGGTGACCTCCGCATGGACCGCGCCCGCTCCTGCGGCACCCGCGCTGATCAGCAAGGACGGCAAGACCGGTTTGATCGTCGCCGACATCACCGGCGGCGAGACCGGGGCGCAGAAGCACGCCAAGGAACTGACAGATCACCTCATCCATGACCGCGACGGCGTCACCGTGCGTGCCGGCGGCGAGGCGATGACCTACGTACAGATCAACGGGCAGACCGAAAAAGACCTGCTGATGATGGAGTCCATCGCGATCCCGCTGAGCTTCGTGGTGCTGGTCTGGGTGTTCGGGGGGCTGATGGCCGCCGCGCTGCCGTTGGCAGTCGGCGCGTTCGCGATCTTGGGCTCGATGGCGGTGCTGCGGGCCATCACCTTCGTCACCGACGTATCGATCTTCGCGCTCAATCTGAGCGTGGCGATGGGCCTTGCGCTGGCCATCGACTACACGCTGCTGATCATCAGCCGATACCGCGACGAGCTGGCCGACGGTGCCGACCGGGACCGTGCCCTGGTTCGCACCATGGCGACCGCGGGGCGGACGGTGCTGTTCTCGGCGCTGACGGTCGCGCTGTCGATGGTCGCGATGGTGCTGTTCCCGATGTACTTCCTCAAATCGTTCGCGTACGCGGGGATCGCCGTGGTGACGTTCGCGGCGGTCGCGGCGATCGTGGTTGCGCCGGCGGCGATCGTGTTGCTCGGCGACCGGATGGATTCCCTGGACGCGCGTCGGCTGGCCCGGTGGGTCTTCAGCCGGCCGGACCCGATGCACAAGCCTGTCGAGCGGACATTCTGGTACCGGTCTACGAAAATCGTTATGCGACGGTCGATTCCGATCGGTCTGGCGATCATCGCGCTATTGCTTCTGCTGGGTGCGCCGTTCCTTGGCGCCAAGTGGGGTTTCCCCGACGACCGTGTGCTGCCCCAGTCGCTATCGGCCCGCCAAGTCGGTGACGACCTGCGCAACAACTTCGCCGTCGACTCCGCGCGCAACGTCGTCGTCGTCATTCCGGCCGCCACCGCGATCACACCAGCCGATCTCGACCGCTACGCGGCATCGCTGTCTCAGGTGCACGACGTGTCCTCGGTGTCCGCGCCGGGCGGCACGTTCGTCGACGGCAGGCCGGTCGGACCACCGTCGGCGGCCACCGGACTCAAGGATGGCAGCGCATTCTTGACCGTCGCCAGCGCCGCACCCCTGTTCACAGACGCCTCCGAGGCGCAACTGGATCAACTGCGCGCAGTCAGCACGCCGGACGGGCAACATGTGCAGTTGACCGGCGTCGCCCAGATCAACCGCGACAGCGCCACCGCGATCACCTCGCGGCTGCCGTTGGTGCTCGGCGTCATTGCCGCGATCACGTTCGTGCTGCTGTTCTTGCTCACCGGCAGCGTGATACTGCCCCTAAAGGCATTGGTGCTCAACGTCTTATCGCTGACCGCCGCGTTCGGTGCGCTGGTGTGGATCTTCCAGGACGGCCACCTCGGCGCGCTGGGCACCACACCCACCGGCACTCTGGTGGCCAACATGCCG
>DATFCF010000725.1:0-6330 GCA_035253445.1 Mycobacterium sp. | reverse complement strand
CGGCACCGCCGTACTCCTCGGGAATGGCCATGCCGAGCATGCCGAGTTCGCCCATCTGCTTGAACACGTCGCGTGGCATGCGGCCGCCCTTCTCCCAGTCGGGATAGTGCGGCACCACTTCCTTCTCGACGAAGTTGCGGGCGAGCTCGCGGAACGCCTCATGGTCCTCGGTGAACAGATCGCGACGCATGGAGCTCCTCTATGAGATGAGTTCGACCAAGGTGGCGTTTGCCGTACCGCCGCCCTCGCACATTGTCTGCAGGCCGTAGCGAATCCCGTTGTCGCGCATGTGATTGACCATGCGGGTCATCAGAACCGCGCCCGACGCGCCCAGTGGGTGCCCCAGCGCGATCGCCCCGCCGAGTGGATTGAGTTTCGTCTCGTCCGCGCCCGTTTCGGCGAGCCAGGCCAGCGGCACCGGCGCGAACGCCTCGTTGACCTCAAACACGTCGACCTCGTCCAAGCGCACACCGGCCTTGTGCAAGACCTTCTCGGTCGCAGGAATCGGGCCGGTCAGCATCAACACCGGATCAGCACCGGTGACCGCACCGGCGCGGTACCGCGCGATCGGCGTCAGGCCCAGCGCGATGGCGCGCTCGGCCGTCATCACCAGCAGGGCCGCCGCACCGTCTGAGATCTGCGACGAGTTGCCCGCGTGGATGACGCCGTCCTCCTTGAACGCCGGCTTCAGGCCCGCGAGCTTCTCAACGGTGGTCCCCCGCCTGATCCCCTCGTCCGCCACCACAGGCTCGCCGTCGGTGAACACCGGCATCATCTGCGTCTCGAACGCGCCGCTGTCCTGCGCGGCGGCCGCGAGCTCGTGTGAGCGCGCCGAATATTCGTCGAGGCGGGTCCGTGAGAAGCCCCACTTCTGGGCGATCATCTCAGCCGAGATCCCTTGGTTGAACGAGAAATCGCCATAGCGAGCAAGGACTTTCGGGCCGTACGGCTGGCCGGTGGCCCTGGCCGCACCCAGTGGCACCCTGCTCATCACCTCGACGCCGCCGGCTACCACAACGTCCTGCTGTCCCGACATGACCCCTTGGACCGCGAAGTCCAGCGCCTGCTGGCTCGACCCGCAGGCGCGGTTGATCGTCGTTCCCGGAATGTGCTCGGGCCAGCCCGCGGCAAGAACTGCGTACCGCCCGATATTGCTCGACTGATCCCCGACCTGCGATACGCAGCCCCACACCACGTCGTCGACAATGTCAGGGTCGATGCCGGCACGTTCGACCAGCGCGTTGAGGACGATGGCGGACAAATCCGCCGCGTGCATGTCGGACAGTCCGCCGTTGCGCTTGCCCACCGGGGTGCGCACCGCCTCGACGATCACCGTTTCGCGCATTTTTGTTACTCCGATCTGGGAACAGCCCGTCGACCTGTGAATGCGGGTTCGCGCTTTTCGGCGAATTCCGCGTACGCTTCGGTTGAGTCTGCGGTGGCGAAATTGCCGGGCTGCGCGCGGGTTTCGTTAGCCAGCGCTTCGGGCAGTGTCGCGTTCGCGCCGTCGTTGAGTAGCGCCTTGCTCTGCGCCAGCGCAACGGATGGGCCCGGCGCGAGCCTGCGCGCCAGATCGGCGACGAATGCGTCTATCATCTCGGCGAGCAGCACCAGCCGCTTGGCCTGTTGAAGGCCAACCAATTTGGGCAACAGCCACGAGCCGCCGAGATCCACCGACAGGCTGCGCATCGAAGCGGCCCTCAGCGCGTCGGCGAGCTCGACCCAGAGTTGCGCATTGAGCGCGCTCTTGCGACCGGGCCGATTGAGGGTGAGTGTCCGAACGCCGCCGCTGTCCTCCGACAGCAGCACGGGGTCGTGGTCGGCACGCATCAGGAGTAGGCCGGCCCAATCACGCCACGGTCACGCAGCACTGACGTCACGTTGACGGTGCGCGCGGTGCCGTTGGCCGAAATGCGTTCGGCGACAGCCGCGGCCGTGTCCTTGTCGAGGTCCGTGACGAGCACCGCAGCGCCGGCGTCGGCCAGCGCCTCCACAACGGCAGATCCAATCCCGCCCGCCGCGCCGGTCACCAGCGCGGAGCGGCCGGTAAGGTCGAAATAGTTGCCCATCAGTAGCTCCTCGGCAGGCCCAGGACGTGCTCGCCCAGGAAGTTCAGGATCATCTCCTGGCTGACAGGTACGACCTTCATCAGACGCGACTCGCGGAAGTACCGCGACACGTGGTACTCCTCGGAGTACCCCATGCCTCCGTGCAACTGCAGTGCCCGGTCCGCGGCACCGAAACCGGCGTCGGCGCACAGGTATTTCGCGGTATTCGCTTCGCGCCCACACGGTTTGCCGTTGTCGTACAGCCAGGTCGCCTTCCTCAGCACCAGCTCGGCAGCGTCCAGTCGAGCCAAAGAATCGGCGAGCGGAAACTGAAGCCCCTGGTTCATTCCGATGGGCCTATTGAAGACCACTCGCTCGTTGCCGTATTTGACCGCCTTCTCCAAAGCCACCCGCCCGATGCCCAGCGCCTCCGCGGCGATCAGCATCCGTTCCGGGTTGAGCCCGTCGAGGATGTACGTGAAACCCTTGCCCTCCTCGCCGACCCGATCCTCGATCGGCACGACCAGATCGTCGATGAACACCTCGTTTGAGCTGACGGCGTTGCGGCCCATCTTCTTGATCGGACGGATGTCGACGTGGTCACGGTTCAGGTCGGTGAGGAACAACGTCATACCGTCGGTCTTCTTGGTCACCTCGTCGTACGGCGTGGTGCGGGTGAGTAGCAGGATTTTCTCGGACTCGAGCGCCTTGGAGATCCATACCTTGCGGCCGTTGATGCGGTACGTGTCGCGTTCGCGTTTGGCGAAGGTCGTGATGCGCGAGGTGTCCAGGCCCGCGCCGGGCTCGGTGACGCCGAAGCAGACATGCAAGTCGCCGTTGACGATCCGGGGCAGTGTCGCGGCCTTGAGTTCTTCGGAGCCGTGTTTGATCACAGGCTGCATGCCGAAGATCGACAGGTGGATCGCACTGGCGCCGTTCATCGCCGCTCCGGAGCGTGAGATCTCCTCGAGCAGTAGCGTCGCCTCGGTGATGCCGAGCCCGTGGCCGCCGTACTCCTCCGGGATGGTCATGCCGAGCCACCCGCCCTTGGCGATGGCATCGTAGAACTCCTGGGGGAATTCGTGGGCCTGGTCTTTCTCCATCCAGTAGTGGTCGTCGAACTTGCCCGCCAGCTCAGCGACGGACTTGCGGATCAGCTCCTGATCCTCGGTCAGTTCGAAAGTCATCCCGCCGGGCACTGGTGCTCCCCTCTGGTCTCAACTCGCACAAACCAGTGCGCCGATGCGTGAACGGTCCCTCCGCACCGGCGCACTGTCGACTCTATTCCCGGCCGTCAGCCGGTGGCCCGCCCTGCCACTCAGTCCTTGTTACCGGTCAACTCGTTGGCGTTGGCCGCGAAGTTGGCGCCGCCGTGGTCCATCTGGCAGCACCGTTGCCCTCCCAGCGGGCGCCGCCGTGAAGGTCTCGACGTCGGCATCGAAGGTCAGCTGCACGGCACTCCGGCAGGAAGAAACTCGAAGGACTTCTGTCATCAACAAGTGAGAATACCATTCTCATGATGGGACAGTTACAATCTCTAACACGTTGGCCGCGAGGGGGTCGAGGACCGCAATGTCAAGGCGTTCTCCGGTACAGTCAGTCCATGTTCTTCCCAATCGACCCGCATCTGAGCCGGCGGTGACCAGCCCCAGCGAAGAACCCGCCTGGAAGCAGCGCGCGGTCGAACGCTCGATCAAAACCGCGAGACTGCGGGCTGCGCAGCGCGTCCAGCGTTTCCTTGACGCGGCACAGGCGATCATCATTGAAAAGGGAAGCACAGACTTCACCGTGCAGGAGGTCGTCGACCGGTCACGTCAGTCGTTGCGAAGCTTCTACCTGCAGTTCGACGGTAAGCACGAGCTGTTGCTGGCCCTTTTCGAAGATGCGCTGAGCCGATCGGCGGACCAAATTCGCGCCGCGACCTCCAGCGAGGACGAGCCAATCGAGCGCCTCAAGGTCGCGATCCAGCTTCTGTTCGAGTCCTCGAGACCCGACCCGACAGCGAAGCGGCCCCTGTTCACCGACTTCGCACCGCGCCTGTTGGTCTCACACCCCTCCGAGGTCAAGATCGCGCACGCACCGTTACTCGCGCTGCTCACCGGTCTAATGGAAGAGGCCAGCGGCGCAGGTCAACTGCGTGCCGGCATCAACCCGAAGCGGATGGCGGCCATGACGATGCAGACGGTCATGTTCGTGGCGCAGTCGAGTGGCGAGGCCGGGGACGGGACCGTGCACCCCATTACGGCTGACGAAGTCTGGGACTTTTGCAGCTACGGATTCGCCGCCAGTTAGCTATTTGCGAATTACGTTCTCGCAGACATAGAACCCGCCTCACACTTCATGGGTACCCGACCTGTGGGCCGATCTGCTCGGCTGCCGTGATCTCGCTCCCAGAACCCGGCGGGGCCGCTTTTGTGGGCCGCAATCAACAGTTGGAATACCATCGGGTGTTCGCCAGCGTGTCAGCGCAAAATCCCTGTGCTACCGCGTGGTCCAGTGGACCACCTGTGCCGCATCTCGCCCCCGCCCAAACCCGATGTGGACCTAACCAGCGGATATGCTTTTCTCGGAAAACAAGAATGTCATAACCGCAGGAGTCTCATGTCCGACACTGTGCTCGTCACGGGCGGCTTCGGCCTGGTCTGATCGGTGACAGTCCGGCACCTCGCGGCCGAGGGCCGCACAGTGGTCGCGGCAGACCTCGATACTCCTGCCAACGCCAAGAAGGCCGAGGGCTGCCCGATGGCTTCGACGCACGATGGGCCGATCTGACAGACCCCGCCGCGGTCGACCGCCTTCTCACCGAGGCGACCCCCGCTGCCACGATCCATTTGGCGGCGGTCATCCCTCCGCCGATCTACCGCAACGCCAAGCTCGCGAAGAAGGTCAACGTCGGCGCGACCAAGGAGTTGGTGGCGGGACGGCGAGGCAATCCGGACGACGACGATGCCTGGTTCGTCACGGATTGGATGGACGCCGCGCGGGCGCAACAAGCGCTGCCGTTCCAGCATCATTCGTGGCCCGACATGCTCGAGGAGATGCGCCAGGCGGCCGACTGGATTCGGCGCCTGCTGCGGCTGGCGGCACCGATCGCCCTGGCAATTCTCACGCGGCGGTCGGCGTATTGGAAGGCGCCGGGTCAGTACGCCGATCCGTGGGGCGCGATACGAGCCAAATTGGGTGAACCCGCCCCAGATAGGCCCTACGACCGCGCCTAGGACATAGTGTTCGCGCCGTGGAGAGTTTCGAAGGGCGCGGAGCAGTCATTACCGGCGGTGCCAACGGGATTGGATTGGCGACCGCCAGAGAGTTCACTCGCCGCGGTGCGCGTGTGGTGCTGGCAGACATCGATCAGTCCGCGCTGGACGACGCGGTCACACAGCTACGCGGCGATGGCGTCGACGCGCACGGCGTCGTATGCGACGTCCGCAAGCTCGACGACGTCAGCGCGCTGGCTGATGAGGCGTTCCGGCTGCTCGACGCCGTGCACGTGGTGTTCAACAACGCGGGCATCGCGTACGCCGGGCCGATCACGCAGACGACCCACGACGACTGGCGGTTTGTCATCGACGTCGATCTGTGGGGACCCATCCACGGCGTCGAGGCCTTCCTGCCGCGCCTGATCGCCCAGGGCGATGGCGGCCACATGGTGTTCACGTCGTCGTTCGCGGGCCTGATTCCCAATGTCGGGCTTGGGCCGTACTGCGTGGCCAAGTACGGCGTCGTCGCGCTCGCCGAGACGCTGGCGCGCGAGGTGCGGGCGGACGGCATCGGCGTCACGGTGCTGTGCCCGATGATCGTGGAAACCAACCTGCTGGCCAACACCGAACGCGTTCGCAGCGCCGACTACGGCCCCGCCCACTCGGAGGCGGAGACCGTTCAGCAGCTGGCATCCGCGCCGGACGACGACTCGGTGCTGGGCGTGGAGGATGTCGCGCGCCTGACGACCGAGGCGATCCTCGCGAACCGTCTCTACGTCCTTCCGCACCGTGCTTCGCGGGATTCGATCCGGCGCAGGTTCGAGCGCATCGACCGCACCTTCGACGACCAGGCCGCCGAGGGCTGGAATCATTGACTTTGAATGCGCGTGGCTAGCAACGCCGTCCATTCCGTGAGGTAGCGATCGTCGGGAATGCGCGCCTCGCGCTGGTGGAAGAGGCTGGTCGCGAATCGGGCGCCAAGTATTCCGTTGACCCCGAGCGCGGCCAACACAGCGCAGTCTTGCCGGGTTAGCGTCGGTGCCCAGGCGGCGATCCAGTCGGCGAGTTCTGCGTTGAGTCCG
>DATFCF010000724.1:0-3029 GCA_035253445.1 Mycobacterium sp. | reverse complement strand
ATTTCCGCGATTGCGTCCCGCGGCGATACTGTCTGAGCTGCACCGATACTTGTGGCCAGGGCCGGGATCGAACCGGCGACCTTCCGCTTTTCAGGCGGACGCTCATACCAACTGAGCTACCTGGCCGGAAGGCACCGGTCCCTCAAAACCGAAATGCCTCGCCAAACGATGGCGACCCTGACGGGACTTGAACCCGCGACCTCCGCCGTGACAGGGCGGCGCGCTAACCAACTGCGCCACAGGGCCTTACTGTGCGGCTCCATACTACGGGTGCCGCGTGTACCCCCTACGGGATTCGAACCCGCGCTACCGCCTTGAAAGGGCGGCGTCCTAGGCCGCTAGACGAAGGGGGCCAGCCGAATCTCTCCGGGGTACTCGCAACGCCATGACGTTGGGAGCCTCGATAGCTTAGGTTACCCGGACCCCAATCCTCAAACGCACCAGCCTCGGGCACGCAGTATTCTGTTGCATCGCGCCCCTATAGCTCAGTTGGTAGAGCTACGGACTTTTAATCCGCAGGTCCTAGGTTCGAGTCCTAGTGGGGGCACTGAGAACGGTATGGCTTCGGCTGATTCGTCGCATTTCCATGCCCTAGATGGCGGGTCACGCGCTGGCAGTGGCAGTGCGGCTCTTCCACCGGCCGCCGTCCGCAAGGCCCTCCGCTGCCGCTCGATCGCAGAATCCTCCGATCTTGAGCTGAATTCCCGCAGTAAGGTTAGGCGGGATCATGCGCTCCGAAGTGCTTCGTGTCTGAGTCGAACCCTCGCTACGTGTTTCTCTCCGGAGACGGCGAGGGCCTCGGCAATGCCGTTCTCCGTCACCTGCTGCGAAGGGATCCGGAGACTCGGGTGATCGGCCTGTCGCGACGGGCTCCGGAGGACGTCGAAGGATACGACGCCCTGGGAGCGGCCAAGCGGGCGCGCCACATCCATCTGCGCGTCGATTTGAGCGACAAAGAACAGCGCGCGAGCGCGATCGCCCAGACCCTCGCTCTCGTTCGCGATGGCGGCGGCCGACTCGTTTCGCTCGTCCTGGTCAACGGCAGCGGGTACTTCGACAGCGACCTGCAAGCCGATCCCGCGCTGAACGACCGAATGGAAGTGCTCAACGTGACGGCGCCCCTCGATCTGGTGGAGGGCCTCGCCCCGCACTGCGAGGCCGGCGCGCCCATCTTCTACTTCAGCGGGGTCCTCACCCATCCCAGCATCTGCGACCCGCTACTCCGAGGCCACGTCGCGTGCAAGAAGCGTGCGGTCGCCGCCCTCCGGGCGCTCCACGGGGACCGGCTCAAGGTGGTCATGCCCGGCGCGTACCGCACCGCGATGCTGACCAAGCACATCACACGACAGGACGCTCTCCTGGAGTGGTACGCGGTCCCGATCGCCGATCCTTACGCGAGGGGCGGCCTACCCGACCTGGTCGCGAAGTACGCGACGATGGCGCATCACCGATGTGCCACCACCATCATTCGGCCGAGGGTGAGCCGCTTGGCCGTCACGACCCACACCGCCGAGGAGCTTGCCAAGACACTGCCCGGCGCGATTCGCCGGGCTACGCGGGCGATCCTCGCCGATACCGGCCAGACGGATGCGCACCACGATGCCCGCGTCGCCTATTTCAGGCGAACGAAGTTGTACGGCGACGACTTTCCCTACGACCGCATCACCTCGGCGCACCTCTGGCCTGCCTGGCTGAGCCGCTCTTACGCGGCTTCCCTCCGCGCCACGCGCCTTCTGCACTGACCAATGAGTTACCGGTTTGGGCGCCCTCCAGGTTCAGGGCGACGCGGCAATGGCCGGCCATAGCGCGCGAAGGATTCGGCTTGCCCAGCCGGATCGAACGGTCCCGCTGCGTGCTCGCTCGGCCAGGTGGGCGCCCACGATGCAGTCGAGCATCGTGTCGACATCAAGATCAGGCCGCAACTGGCCTGCGGCGGCGGCATTCTCGACAACGACGGCGAGCGCAGCGCGATGCTCAACGAGCAGCGCGCGGATCAGGGCCGTGAAACGGGCGTCCTCGTCGGTCAGCAGCGCCGCCACACCACCGAGGCCGATGCCGGATTCGATGGCACTGAACGACTGCTCGATGACCCACTGCAACACCGATTCCGCAGAAGAGGCGGCCGGTGGCGGTGGCGGACTGGCCAGCGATGCCAAAGCTGCGGCGATCATCTCCTCTCGATCACGGTAGCGGCGGTAGATCGTGGTCTTGGCGACCCCGGCCTGCGCGGCGACCGCCTCGACGTTGACCGCTTTCGGTCCTTTGGTGCGCAGTAGTTCGATGACGGCCGCGGTGATGGCTTCGTCGCGCTCGTGACGGTCGGCGGGCACCTCGTGGCCTTTCTGCTGTCGGGCTGGGCACGGCACCGCTCCCAATGGAATTTATACGAAACGATACGCGTTGCGTATCGCATACGGAAGGTCGAAGGAATGAGGAGTCACATATGAGCAAGACCAGTGTGGGCTGGATGTCGATGATGTTGGGCCTGGTGATCGCGGTGACGCCCGCGTGGGCGCAGACCACTGCGGTTGGTGCCGGTTTCACTTTGGGCCTGGGCGCCATGACGTTGATGTACGGCGGGTGGTCTTTGATCGCGCGCGACCCGACGCGTGACCACTGGGCCATGTCGGTCGTTGGGCTGGTGCTGGCGATCGCGCCATGGATCGGTGGATACGCCGGCGACAGCGCCGCCTGGGTGTCGTGGATCGGTGGGGTGGCACTGATGGTGCTGGCCGGCGCGGCCTACATCTCCGACGAAGCCGGCGCGGTCACTGAAACCGAGCGAATCAAGTCGCTGGCCAAATACCAAGCCCAGCACGGGATCTCACTGCCGGACTCGATGACGGTCTGGACAGAATCGGTCGACTCCGCCGACGGTGGTACCGCCAGGGAACTCGACTACGCGTTGCCCATTCGCCCGCGACACGGCGCCGACTACTGAAGGACGTCGCCGGCAGTCGTGGGGCATCAGCGGCCGCGGTTACCCGAAAATCCGTGGCTGAGCACCGCCGCGATGTGCGTCAATTGAG
>DATFCF010000723.1:0-7895 GCA_035253445.1 Mycobacterium sp. | reverse complement strand
GTGACACCGAAGAGCGTCAGTGGGCCTGCCAGATTCCACAGAATCGGCGTGAACTCGACCGCCGCCACAATCGCGAATATGCTGCCGAACAACAGCGTTTGGGCTGTTCCGACCGTCGGCGTGTTGGTTTCCGGGCCGGTGCCGGTGGTGAAGATATCGATGTCCTGCTGGATGCGCTGGTCTGGATTGTCGATCGGATCATCGACGAACCGTCCCCGGTAGTACGCGTCACCGTCGAGCCAGTCGCCGGTGAGCTGGTGGGTGAGCCAGACCCGCCACCGGATGATGAACCGCTGCATTAGATAGGTGTCGAGCAAGGTGCGGACGATGTCAGCGACAATCAGTGCGACAAGGATTAACATTGCAAACCAAAAGCCTTTGATTGCAACGTCTTTAGCGGACCCCTCGCCCTCGAATGCGGCTTGCAGGGCCGAGAACTGGTCGTTGGACTGATAGCTGAACAACACGACGAGGCGAACGTCGATCATCACCGACAGCAGCAGTACCCCCAGGAGTGCCCACACCGGGACGCTTTG
This sequence comes from Mycobacterium sp., assembly GCA_035253445.1. Lineage (GTDB taxonomy): Bacteria > Actinomycetota > Actinomycetes > Mycobacteriales > Mycobacteriaceae > Mycobacterium. The sequence continues at coordinate 7,359 of DATFCF010000723.1, read as the reverse complement.
CCGGCCCTTGAAGTAGTCGCCGGTGACACGCCAGAACTGCCTGCCCCACATCGTGAAGCGGGCAAGCAGTCCAAGCACCACCAGCGTGCACGCCGCTGCGATCACCCAGGCTTTCGCCACCCACAGCACAGACGCGACCAACTCGCTGCCCCAGTCAAGGGACGGGCTGAACGTTTCCATGCCGGGACGCTACCCGGGGCAGCGTTACACGGGGACGGGCTCGTCGCCTTGGACCCGGCCGAGCCGCCATTCACCATCGCCGCGCAACTCGAGCTCGTGGGTGTGATGCTGCTCGACGGTGGAGCGGTGGCTGACGCTGACCAGGATGGTGTCCGGTAGCTCGGTGCGAACCAAGTTGTAGAGCAGGAACTCCAGGCCTTCGTCGAGGGCCGAGGTCGACTCGTCGAGGAACACCACCTTGGGCTTGGTTAACAGGATGCGCGCGAAGGCGATCCGCTGTTGCTCACCGGGGGAGAGCACCTTCGCCCAATCCAGCACCTCGTCGAGCCGGTCGACGAGGTGAGGCAGCGCCACCTTGTCCAACATCCTTCGCAGGATGTCGTCGTCGATGGTGCCTTCCTTGCCCGGGTAGGTGACCACGGCGCGCAAGTCACCCAGCGGCACATAGGGCAGCTGCGACAGGAACATCGTCTCGTTAGGACCGCAGGGCCGGGTCAGCGTGCCCGATGTGAACGGCCACAGTTCTGCCAGGCTACGAAGGAGCGTGGTCTTGCCGCTGCCCGAGGGACCTTTGATCACGAGAGTGTCCCCGATTTCCAGGCGCATATCGAGCGGCTTGATGAGCTGCTTCCCGTCGGGTGTGCGGACCTCTATTTCGTCGAGTTCGACCGCGCCGTCGACGCATGGTGTGGTCGTCACTTCGGGCAGCGCCCTGCCTTCTTCGTTGGCGACGATCAGGCCGTGGAGGCGGATGATAGCGGCCCGGTAACCCGCGAACTGGTCGTAGGCATTACGGAAGAACGACAGGCCCCCGAGAATCTCGCGGAACGCGGTCGCAGTCTGAGTCAATGCGCCGAGCGTGATCTCACCGCTGTAGAACCGCGGGAACTGCACGACATAGGGGATCAGCTCCTGCGACTGGGTCACCGACAGGTTCCAGCCGTAGAAGCCGGTCATCCGGTTGACGTACTTCCGGTAGTTCGCGACAACGGGCGCGAAGCGTTGCCGCAGCCCAGTGCGCTCGGCGATCTCCCCTCGGTAGAAGGCCACAGCCTCCGACGCGTCGCGCAAGCGGACTAGGGCATAACGAAACACCGCGTTGAACTTCTCGTTGTTGAACGAGAGCGTAATAATCGGCCGGCCGATCCAAAACGCGATCACCGAAGCAAACAGAATGTAGACGATCCCGATCCAGAAGATCGCCTTCGGCATCTCCACGCCGACCAACGGCAGCGTTAGCGGACCGGAGAGGTTCCACAGAATCGCGGTGAAGGAGATCATCGACGCGATCGAAGAGATTGCTCCGAACAGCAGCGTCGTGCCGGAGGTGTTGTTCGGCGTGTTGGGTAGCGCGCCCACTCCAGCGGTGAAGATGTCGATGTCGGCCTGGATGCGCTGATCGGGATTGTCGATGGTGTCGTCGATGAACCGCGCCCGGTAGTACGCCTTGCCGTCGAGCCAGTCGCCGGTCAGACGATCGGTCAGCCACGCCCGCCACCGAAGCATGAATCGCTGGGTGACAGCGAGGTCGAGCATCGTGGTGGCGACACTGATGGTGGCGATGATTGCAAAGACAAGATTCGCCAGCCAGAAACCATCCTTGCCGGATTCCTTGATGGCGTCGTCACCGGCGCCCACCCCGGACGCGATGACCTGGAAGCTGTTCAACAAATCGTTGCCGTAGAAGCTGAAAAGCACCGAAAGCCTGACGCTCAGGATGACAAGCAGCAGTATTCCCGCCAGCCACAGCCAGACCCGAACGCTTTCGCGACCCTTGAAGTAGTCGCCGGTGACGCGCCAGAATTGCCGACCCCAGGTCGTGTACTTGGCGATCAGCACCAAAACGACGAGCGTGGCCACCGCTGCCATCGCCCACCCCTTGGCGATCCAGACAAGCGACGTCCACACCTCGTTGCCCCAGTCCAGCGATGGGGTGAACATTCCGTCTTCCACCCCGGCAACCTACCGCGACAAGCTGCGGGCAGCCGTTCCGAGGTCTCAACTGCTTGTGGTGAGTCGGTTAAGCCGCCATTCGCCGTCGCCGACCAGTTCGAGGTGGCGGCCGTGAAACTGTTCCACGGTGGCGCGGTGACTCACGCTGACCAAAATGGTCTTCGGCAGCTCGGCTCGGATCAGCTCGTAGAGCATCAGCTCGAGCCCCTCGTCCATCGCCGAGGTCGACTCGTCGAGGAACACCGCAGACGGCTTGCTCAACAGGATGCGGGCGAACGCGATCCTCTGCTGCTCGCCGACGGACAGGATGTGCGCCCAGTCGCGGACGTCGTTGAGCCGGATGGCCAAGTGTGAGAGGGCGACTTTGATCAGGACCTGTTGGATCTCCCGATCGGCGACGGCGCCCCCCTCTTGGGGATATGCGACGACGGACCCGAGGTCGCCGAGGGGTAGGTACGGCAGCTGAGGCACGAACATCGTCTCGTGCCGATCGGTCGGTAGCCGCACGCTGCCGGAAGCGAACGGCCACAGCCCGGCAAGGCTTTGCAGCAGAACGGTTTTGCCGATGCCGGAGGGGCCGCTGATCAACAGGGACTCACCTGAGTCGAGGCGAAAGTCGAGGGCATTGACGAGGTGCTCGCCGTCGGGCGTACGGACTTCGACCCCGTCGACCTCCAGCGCGCCGTCCTTCGCCGTCGCCGTCTTCACCTGTGTGAACGCACGCGCACGCGAGTTCTCCTGACGCAGCCCGTCCAGGCGGATCACCGCCGCCCGATAGCCCGCGAACTCGTCATAGGCATTGCGGAAGAACGACAGTGAGTCGTGAATCATGCCGAACGCGGTCGCCGACTGCATGACGTCGCCGAACGAGATCTGCCGGGAGAACAGCCGCGGCGCCTGGACGATATAAGGCAGAGGGTTGATGACCTGGCTGACGGACACGTTCCAGCCCGCGAACACCACCATGCGGGTCAGCCAGTGCCGGTAGTTGTCCATCACCTCGGCAAGCCGGCCTTTGAGAATTCTCCGTTCGGCATTCTCACCCCGGTACAAGCCGATGGCAGCGCTGGCGTCTCGCACCCGCACCAGCGCGTACCGGAAACCTGCATTGCGAAGCTCGTTGACGAAGCTCAACCGGATCAGGGGCCGGCCGATGACGAACGCGATGACAGTGGTGACGAGCACGTAGACCACGACGATCCAGAACAGCGCTTTGGGCACCGTGACGCCAAGCAGCGTCAGCGGCCCGGAGAGTCGCCACAGGATCGCGCCGAAGGCAAATACCAACAGCAGTGCCTCGACCGCGCCGAACAGCAGCATGTGCGACGAATCCTTCGACGGGTTGTTCGGCTCGCCACCGAAGCCCGCGGTGAAAATGTCGATGTCTTGCTGGATGCGTTGGTCAGGGTTGTCGATCGGCCGGCGCGAGAACTGCCGGCGAAAGTATGCGAAGTCGCCAAGCCAATCGTCGATGAACCGACGGCTCAACCAGATTCGCCACCGCATGATGAACCGCTGCGTCAAGTACAAGTCGAAAAGCCACCGCACGACCGAGGACGTAGCCAGGACGGCGAACACGACCATCGTCGACCAGAATCCGTGTACGCCGGCTTCCTCGCCCTGGAACGAGACCTGCAGCGCGGAGAACAAGTCGTTGATCTGGTAACTGATGAGCACGCTGAGCCGCACCGAGATGACCGTCGACAGCAGCAGCAACGCAAACATCGCCCATACCGGTAGGGCTTGCCTGCCTCTGAAGTAGGCGCCGGTGATGCGCCAGAACTGGCGTCCCCATTCGGTGGTCCGGCCGATGACGACGAGGACCACCAGCAGGCACGGCGCGGTGATGGCGAAGGTTTCCAGCACCCACCGGATGGAGTTGACGAATTCGTGGCTCCAGTCGATCGTCGGCCTGAAAGTCACGGTGTTCATCCGGCGACACCTCCCTTGGGCGCGAGCCAACCTGCGGCGAAGCTACCGCAGCGCCGCCGCTGGTGTGGCCGACGCGCCTAGGCGAAGGTCCTCTGGAGGTGGGTCACCAAGGCGTTCGCGTCGACACCGGCCGCTGCGAAGCCGACATAGCCATCGGGTCGCACGACGTAGACCGACGACTCGGCGACGTCGTACGCGCGGGCGAATTCGCCGTCGCTGTCGCGCACCAGTGGCAGCACCGTGTCCGCGACGTCGGCGCCGGGCGCGGCGATCACGTACACATCCAGGTGGCCATGCGCTGCCGTGACCGCGGCGTCGGCGGCCTTTTCGAAGATCTCGACGTCGGCGGGGCCCGTCCTGTCACCGGCGTACAGCAGCACGGTGTGTTCACGCGCGCCGAGCAGCGAGAACAGTCGCAACGGCCCGCTGACCGCATCGCGGCTCAGGCCCGTCGCATCGGGCGCTCTGCCGCCCGCGCCGGTGACGATGGGGCTGTCGGCGTAGTTGATCAGCAGCTGCGCCTCGCGACGAATGACGTAGTCGGCGTCGGTGGAGTCGGCGCCGATGCCCTCGCGTGCGCTGCGCACGGTGCGGCCGACGACTTCCTCGCCGACGGGACGCCGCTCGGCGTCATAGCTGTCCAGCAGGCCGGGCGCCGCGTGGCCGGAGACGGCGAGGGCCAGCTTCCACGCCAGGTTGTGCGCGTCCTGGATGCCGGTGTTCATACCCTGCGCGCCCGTCGGCGGATGGATGTGCGCGGCGTCGCCTGCGACGAATACCCGACCGCGGCCATAGGCGTCGACGATGCGGTGGCTGATCCGGAACACCGACGACCATCGCAGGTTGCGCGCGATCGTGGGCTCGGGCGACAACCGGTCGAGCACCGCCTGGATGTGATGGAGGTCGGGCTTGCGGGCGTCCTCGAAGCCGTGGACAACGCCTGTCTGCGGTCCTGCCGTCAGCTCTTCTGGGACGAGCATCGACATCCGGTACCGGGGGCGGCGGCCCGGCAGTGGGATGCAGACCAGAAGGTCGTCGGTTTTTCCGTCGGTCTGGTGCATGGCGCGGATACCCCAGCCCCGCGGCACCGACCAGTCCACCTCGACGTCGCCGAGCATGTACTGCTCCTCGAACGCCGCCCCCTCGAAGGTCAGGCCCAACGCCTTGCGCACGACGCTATGCGCGCCGTCGGCGCCGATGAGGTAGCTCGCCCGCACCGTGTGTTCACCGCCGTCGCCGTCGAGCGTGGCGCTCACGCCATCGGCATCTTGCTCGAACCCGGTGAGTCGTTGCCCGCGCTCGACGTGCACGCCGATGTTGGCCAGTTCTTCGCGCAGGATCCGTTCGGTGGCGTACTGCGGGATCGCGACGAATCCGAACGGGAGGTCGGCTGCCAATGTGGTCTCCAGTTGCGCGGTCTTCTCGCCGTTGACATAGACGATCTGGCCGCGCATTTCGATGGCCGCGTCGAGGATGCGCCGCAGTACTCCCATACCCTCGAACACCTCGAGCGTTCGCGGTTGCACGCCAACGGCTTTCGCGTACTGCGGAGGCTCGGGCAGAGGATCGACGATCCGGCAGTCGATACCACGGCGGGACAGTTCGATGGCGGCGGTCAAGCCGATAGGTCCAGCGCCCGCGATGAGGACGTGCGTTTCTGAGGAGTCGGTCACGGCCGTGATTATGCTGCCGAAATGAGCATCGACGCTACGGTCACCGTCAACGCTGGACATCTGATTGCTCGACGGTTGCGGGCCAGTGGCATCGACACGATCTTCACGCTGTCCGGCGGACATCTCTTCTCCATCTACGACGGATGCCGCGCCGAGAACATCCGGCTCATCGACACCCGCCACGAGCAGACCGCCGCCTTTGCCGCAGAAGGCTGGTCGAAGGTGACCCGGGTGCCCGGCGTCGCCGCGCTCACCGCAGGCCCAGGAGTCACCAACGGGATGAGCGCGATGGCCGCCGCGCAGCAGAACCAGTCGCCGCTGGTGGTGCTGGGCGGCCGCGCGCCCGCATTGCGGTGGGGACAGGGATCGCTTCAGGAGATCGACCATGTGCCCTTCGTTGCGCCGCTGACCCGGTTCGCGGCGACCGCGCAGTCGCCGGACGAGGTCGGCTCATTGATCGACGAGGCGCTGACGGCCGCGGTAGGGGCGCCGTCCGGGGTGTCGTTCGTCGACTTCCCGATGGATCACGTCTTCAGCGAGGCGCGCGACGCGGGCCTGCCAGGCGTGCTCACCGAAAAGCCCGTCCCGGTACAACCGGACGATACGGCGTTGGACACCGCGACACGGCTGTTGTCGCAGGCGCAGCGTCCGGTGATCATGGCAGGCACCAACGTCTGGTGGGGACACGCCGAAACCGCGTTGCTCGACTTGGCCGAGGTGCTACGCATCCCGGTGCTCATGAACGGGATGGCCCGCGGCACCGTGCCTGCCGACAACGAGCTCGCGTTCTCGCGGGCACGCGCAAAAGCGTTGGGGGAGGCCGACGTTGCGCTCGTGATCGGGGTGCCGATGGACTTCCGGCTCGGCTTCGGCGCAGTGTTCGGGGCCGAGACCTCGCTTATCGTCGCCGATCGCGTCCAACCCGACCGGGCGCATCCCCGTGAGGTCGCAGCCGGGCTGTACGGGGACCTGACGACGATCCTGACGGCGCTGGCGAGCGCGGGAGCGACCGACCACGAGTCCTGGATCGGTGAGTTGCGGGCGGTCGAGACCGCCGCGCGGGCAGCCGAGCAGGCCGAACTCGCCGACGATCGCGCGCCGCTGCACCCGATGCGGGTGTACGCCGAATTGCGCGATCTGCTGGACCGCGACGCGATCGTCGTCGTCGACGCCGGTGACTTCGGCTCCTACGCCGGCCGGGTCATCGACAGCTACGTACCGGGGGCGTGGCTGGACAGCGGACCGTTCGGCTGCCTGGGCTCAGGGCCCGGTTATGCGCTGGCCGCCAAGCTGGCCCGGCCGGACCGGCAGGTCGTACTGTTGCAGGGTGACGGCGCGTTCGGCTTCTCCGGTATGGAATGGGATACGTTGGTACGCCACGGAGTTCATGTCGTGTCGGTGATCGGCAACAACGGAATCTGGGCTCTGGAAAAGCACCCAATGGAGATGTTGTACGGCTATTCGGTGGTGGCCGAGCTGCGCCCGGGTACGCGCTATGACGAGGTGGTCACTGCGCTCGGCGGGCACGGTGAGCTGGTGTCGGCGCCGACCGAACTACGTCCTGCACTGGAGCGCGCATTCTCTGCAGGGACGCCCGCGGTGGTGAACACCTTGACCGACC
>DATFCF010000722.1:0-2682 GCA_035253445.1 Mycobacterium sp. | reverse complement strand
TGCCGCGCCGACGGCCGCGACGCACAGCACCGCGGCCATGACGATGCGGGCCTCGGTGGATCGCAGGATCATCGTCATGGGGCAATGCCTCCTGGCGTCGTCGCGCCCGGGCCGTCGGCGGTCTCGGCCGGTGGCGCTGCGGATGATGGAGACTGTGCGGCCCTGGCGTCGGGTTGAACGGCGGGTGGACCCGGTGGGGGTCCTCCGGGCGGCGGGGCGGGTTCTGGCGCCCGGTACGGGTAGCAACCCGTGGGGCCGGGCAACGGCAATCCAGTCGGTCCGCACCCCGGGTCGCCGGGGTTGCCGGTGATGGCGTCGGGCAGAGTCAGTCTCGGTTGTCCGCCCTGTCCGGTGCGCGGAAAGGGCACCGGCAGTGCCGGTGTGCCCGGTTGGCCGACCTGAGGGTCGGTTCGCTGGGAGGGAAGCAGCACGTTGGGATCCAGCCCGAGGTCGGAGAAGGCGGCATCGACGAAGGGTTGGACGAATTGGCCGGGCAGAATGTTGGCGACGTAGGCATTGAAGAATGGCCCCGACGACACGGCCTCACCGAGGGACAGCACGTAATTGGACAGCAACTTCAGTGATTGCTGCACTTCGGACTTGCGGTTGTCGAGGATGCCCAAAACGTCGCTGAGCTTGTCGACGGCCGGTTTGAGCGTCGTCTCGTTCTCGGCGACGAAGCCGCGTAGTTGCTGTGCCAGTGCAGAGACGTTGCCCGATATCGCGTCGAGGGAGTCGCTTTGCGTGCGCAGCTGGGCAAGCAGCGCGTTGGTGTCCTTGATCAATTGGACGATGTGGAAGGTGCGGTCGGCAAGCACGGTGGTGGCTTTGCGTGCGTCGGTGAGGAGTTGGCGCAGTTGCGCGTCGCGCGTGTTGATGGTCTGGGAGAAACGCGCGACACCATCGACGGCGAGTTTCAGTTGGGGGGGCGTGTCCTTGAGGGTGTCAGAGAGCACCTGCAGCGAATCGGACAGTTGATTGGTGTTCAGGCCACTGATGGTGGCGCTGAGATCGCCGATCGCCTCTGGCAACTGGTAGGGCGAGGTGGTGCGGTCCATCGGGATGGTGGCCGACAAGGTTCCGGTCCCACGCGGGGTGACGACCAGTGCCTTGTTGCCCAGTAGCGTTTCGGTCTTGATGGCAGCCTCGGTGTGGTCGCCGAGACGGATGCCGTCGTCGACGCTGAATTCGATGAGTACGCCATCAGGTTTGAGCGAAATGCTCTGGACCAGACCGGACTTGACGCCGAGGACTTGCACGGGTGCCCCGGCGGTGAGTCCTCCGGCGTCGTCGAACACGGCCGAGTAGGTGGACGACGATGACACGAACGGCAGCTTCTGGTAGTTGAACGCGGCAGCCCCAATGACGCCGAGCGACAGCAGACCTGCGGCCGCCAGCACGAAGGGATTTCGTTCGGCGAAGGGTTTCATCGGGGTGTGCACCTGCCGGTGTCTTGTCCTGCCACCTTGACGTACACCGGTTGTCCGCCTTTGCCGTTGACCTTGAGCACGATCTCGCAGAGGTAGAAGTTGAAGAAGTCGCCGCCGAGGCCCTGTCGCCCCATCACGCGGTAGGCCTCGGGAAGGGTGGCCAACAAGTTGTCGAAGTAGTCGCGGTCGGCCAGCACGGTTCCAGCGGTGCGATCGGTTTCCTGAACGACCGTTCGCAGCGGAGGCCGCACCTGGGTCAGCAGGTCAGCCAGTGAGGCCGCCGCGTCGTTGGCGTATGCCAGCCCGTTGCTGATGTCCTGTTTTCGTTGTTCGAGTCCGTGGACGAGTTCGGTCACCGAATCGACGGCGACGGCGACCTTATCGCTTCGGTCACCGACCGAGCCGAGAACGGTGTTGAGGTTCACCACGATCTGCCCGATGAGCTGGTCGCGGTCGGCGAGCGTGTTGGTCAAGGCCGACAGCTCGGTCAGCACCGAACCTATGGTGGGGCCCTCGCCTTGCAGCGCGGAGATGAGCTGGCCGGATAGTGCGTTGACTTGGTCGGGGTCCAGTGCGCGGAATAGCGGTCGAAAGCCTCCGATGAGGGCGTCCAGATCGAGCGCGGGACTCGTCCGGTCGATCGGAATGGTTTGTCCAGGAGACAATTTGGTGGCGAGGCCCGGACCTTCTTCGAGCGCGAGATAGCGACCGCCGATCAGGTTGTCGTATCGGATCGCTGCTTTGCTGCCTGCGGTGAGCACCACGCTTTGCTCGACAGCGAACCTCACGAGCACGGTCGCGTCGTCGCGGACGGCGACGTCTCGGACCCTGCCGACCTCGACACCAGCGATGCGCACGAACTGATCAGGTTCCAGCCCGCTGGCGTCGCTGAAGATGGCGTCGTAGGCGACGTCGTCAGAGAACCGCAGTTGAGCGAACACGGCGATCAGTCCGAACATGCCGATTGCGCACACGGTGATGAAGACGGTGACGCGCCAGCTCAGCGCGGTTAGCGATAGTCGCTTCATGGACGATGCCTCCTTCCGCGGCGACGTGGGATCATGACGATGGCAGGGCGCGTCACGGTGCGGGGGCGCCCTCTGCCGGAAGTGTTGGGGCGACCGGTGTTTCGGGGCCTGGTCCCGCCGGCGCCAGCGGCACCCCGGGGTACAGCGGAGTTCCGTCGGGGCCGTACAGGGGGGCGCCGTAGGGTGGGGCGCCCGGGTACGGGATCGGTCCCGGTGCGGGACCT
>DATFCF010000721.1:0-2120 GCA_035253445.1 Mycobacterium sp. | reverse complement strand
TCTGTCCAGGTGAGCACGGGAGTGACGCAGGCGTCGGTGCCCGCGAAGATCGCGCTCCACTCGTCGCGGGACTTGCTCGCAAACCTCGCCGCGAAGAGCGTGTGCACTTCGGGAAACGTCGCAGTGTCCAGTTGGTTGGGGACGTCCTCGGACGTCAGGCCAAGGCCTTCCAGCAGTTGCGCGAAGAACTGCGGCTCGATCGCACCGACGGCCATGTACTGGCCATCGGAGGTTTCGTAGGTGCGGTAGAACGGCGCACCACCGTCGAGCAGGAACGACTCGCGCTCGTCGCGCAGCGCGCCAGTCGACTTCATCGTCCACATCATCTGCGACAGGATGCTGACTCCGTCGACCATCGCGGCGTCGATGACCTGGCCCTTACCCGATTGTTCACGCTCGTAGAGCGCCGCGACGATGCCCAGCAGCACAAACATCGAACCGCCGCCGAAATCGGCGACCAGGTTCAGGGGTGCGACGGGCGGCCGGTCGCGAAAGCCGATGGCGGACAGCGCTCCAGTCTGCGATAGATAGTTGATGTCGTGGCCGGCGGTGGACGCGAGCGGCCCGTCCTGGCCCCAGCCGGTGATCCGGGCGAAGATGAGTCGCGGGTTCACGGCCGCGCAGTCGCCGGGCCCAATTCCGAGCCGCTCGCAGGTGCCGGGCCGGAAGCAGTCCAGCAGCACGTCCGCCTTGGCCGCCAGCTCGAGCAGCGCTTGCGGCTCCTTCTTCACGTCGAGGTCAACGACGCGCTTGCCGCGGTGCAGCAGGTCGACGTTTTCGGCGGGAAGCTGCAGCCCGCCGGGCCTGCGCACCCGCACCACGTCGGCGCCCAGGTCGGCCAACATCATGCCCGCGTGCGGCCCGGGCCCGATGCCGCCGAGCTCGATGACTTTCACCCCGGCAAGGGGGCCGCTATTGCTCACCCGGAGAACGTAACTCAGCGGCCCTTCTTGACCTTCAGCACCTGCTTGCGCAGCCCATCGGTCGCGGTCTCCATCGCCCCCTTCATCGCGCGCTTGAGCACGAATCCCGGCAGCGGCACCGAAAGGTCGATCGTGATGTCGAACTTCACCTTGGTGTTGTCCCCTTGCGGGCTCAGCGTGTAGCTGGCGTCCTGAGCCTTCAGCTGGCCCGCGGAGATCAGGGTCCAGCTCGCCTTGTTGTCGGTCCACGTGTACTCGACGACCTGTTCGTCGGAGATGCCCGCGGACTTGACCTTCATCTTGACCCGGCGGGGTCTGCCGTCGTCGTAGGACTCGAGGACCTCGGCGCTCTGGTATTGCGACGACCAGGTGGGCGTCGACTCGACATCGGCGATGACGTCGAGGATCTCCTCGGGACTCGCCTCGATCACGACCTCGCGAGAATCGCTGGTAGCCATGGCGCGACCCTAGCCCGATTGCGGTTGACCCCATGGAGCTTTGGGAGCTTTGCGCCCGCGAACACATCAGGGACGCCCTGGCCCGCTACAACTGGCCTGGCGACGCGCTGCGGATCGACGAACTCGCCCAAACGTTCTGCGACTCGAGCTGCGCGGCGCTGAGCCTGTGCGGGGCCGCGACTGGAACGCACCTGACTCGACAATGGCGCGGGGGCGTTGAGTCTGCGCTCATGGCGACAACGGTCGAGTCGGCCCCGCCCTGAGCGCAGTTTCGATCGAATCGTGCTGACTTTATGTCTTGTACGTCGCCGCGGCCGCTGCCGGTAGGCTCGCCGACATGAGCGCAGCCGTCGATCCCACCGTCTCGCCGAGCGGCACCGGTTGCGTCGAATGTGAGGCCGACGGCGGCTGGTGGGTGCACCTGCGGCGCTGTGCGGCCTGCGGCCACATCGGTTGTTGCGACGACTCATTGGCCCGGCATGCATCGGCACACTGGCGCGACACCGGCCACCCCATCATCCGGTCGTTCGAACCGGGCGAGGACTGGTTCTGGAACTACGACACCAACGAGTACTACGACGGACCTGAACTGGCCGCACCGGAGTCCCACCCGCAAGACGAGACCGTGCCCGGCCCCCGCGGCAGGGTGCCCAGCGATTGGATGGCCCAGCTTCGGAGTCGCGGCGACTGAGCTTGGGTACTCCTCTGCAATGAAGAAGGACAGCCCAGACACCGTCGA
>DATFCF010000720.1:0-6857 GCA_035253445.1 Mycobacterium sp. | reverse complement strand
CAAGGGCGTTGCCCTCACGGCTACCTCGCCAGTCGATCAGCAGTCCGAGCGCAGTATCGAGGCTCGTCACCCCGCCGAGGCGCTCCGTCCACTCCGAGCGCGACGACTGGTTCCCAAAAGGCGGGTACTCGGTGCGTGGAGCCGCGCCTGCGGCAGCCCTGGATGTTCGTGTCATGGCTGCTCGTCTCCTGTTTCGAGAAATCGTTCAATGTGGATGCGGTCGCGCGGAACACCGTGACCGAACAACAGCTCTTCGGCGGCGCTGACCATCCCTGGCGGGCCGCACAGGTAGTACGACCTCGTCGCGTCGATCGGGTCGAGGTGGTCGGTCACCCGACCCACCGCACCCGACCAGCCGCCGGTCGGCCTCTCGACAGTGGTCACCACGTCGAGGTGGGGCAGCTCGCGGCGCAAAGCCGCAAGCTCGTCGCCGCAGAACAGGTCCGTTTCGTTAGTGACCCCGAAGAGCAACCTCGCCTCGGTATTGGGGGCGGTGCCGACCAATGACCGCAGAACGGCGAGGACGGGCGCAAGCCCAGTTCCACCAGCGACGAAGACCGGCTTGGGATCGCTGCGGAACGTGAAGCTCCCATACGGACCACGAAGTCGTACCGGCTCGCCCTTCGCCAGCCCGGCGGCAAGATGTCCGGAGAACCGGCCTTCGGGTAGTAGACGAATCAAGAACTCGAGTTCACGACTGCCGTTGGGAGCGTTGGCCATCGAGTAAGCGCGCGTGACACCGACGGCCGGCAGGGTGATCTGGAGATACTGGCCGGGATCCCAAGCGAACGGATCCTGCGCCGCGTTGGTGCGGACGATGATTCGAGCAACCGTGTCGGAAAGAAGCTCAGCCTCCACGATCTGACCATTCCGTGTTCCGTCCTCGTAGCGGCCCACTCGATCGACCGGGTAGTCGAAGTCGATCTCGAGATCACTCGACGGCCGCAGTCGGCAGGCGAGAATCAGTCCCTCCTCTTCCTCGGCATCGGTCAGGGCGTGGGGACTGTGCGGCAGCAACTGGTCGTAGTCACCGTCGACCAGAAAGCCGCGACAGGTCGAACAGCTGCCCTCACGGCAGTCGCTGAGGAGCAAATGACCTTGACGCAGGGCGGCCGTGATGACGTCTTCGTCTTCCCGGCAGTCGATGTCGATGCGGTCGGCACCCTCGAAGGTCAGCGCCACCTTGTGCTCGACGCTCATCGGTGCGCTCTGCTCTTCGCGCAAGCGCTCATCGGTGCGCTCCGCTCTTCGCGCAAGCGCTCATCGGTGCGCTCCGCTCATCGCGGGACCTCTCGCTCCCAGCCGAGAAGGTCGGTGGTGATCGCGAATACGTTGCCGTTCACGTAGGCCCGGCCGATCGTGGTCGAAACGTTGACCAGAAGGTCGTAGACGGAAAACGGACGGCCGAGGAGTTCGGCGATCTCGTCTGCGTCGATCTCGAACCCCTCGAGGCAGTCGATGCGATAGAAGGTTCCGCAGTCTTCGATGGTGAAGCTGGGGTCGTCCTCGTACCGCTCGGTCAGCCACTCCACCGTCGCCTCGATCTCGTCGGCCTTGGTGAGAGCCAGCACAACACGCCGGGACTCGACAACGGCATTGTCGCTGAACATGTTGGCGCGGACCTGCTCGACGTCGACCCTGGAAACGCGTCGATCGATAGCGGCAAGGTGCGAGTTCGGCCCGCTCACAGGTGCTTCCGTCATCCTGCTCTCCCGGCGGTAAAGCTCTTGTCGTAGAGCGCGAGCAGGTCATCGGCGGTCACATCCGAACCCCAGACAGGCGCGACGTCACGAAGCCAGTCGGTGACCAGCGCATTGAATATCTGTCGTGGAGTCTCAACAGGGCTGGTACGCAAGATGTCTGTCGACTCGAACAGGATCGAAATGCCTGCGATGGCATCCACCGCCCGCGGCAGCCATCGTCGCGTCCACCACGCCATGAGTTGCCGGTTGTAGGTGCCGAACTCGGTGTCCGACCCGAGAATCCGTTCGAAGAGCTCTCTCGTCCAGGTGTTCGCCGCCTCGGCGGAACGCAGTGATGGCCACAGGACTTGGGGCGTGAGGTGATCTCCGTGAAGCGGAGCCAGCCGGTAGAAGTACTCCTGACGTACGAATCGGCCGAACAGCGGCTCGTAGATCAGCGCAAGGGCGAAGACGACCTCGATGTGGTCATAGCCGTCTCGCCACAGATGTTCGACGAACGTGCGTGCACCTGCGTATGCCGGATCGTGGAGCCACAACTGTTTAGCCGGCTCCAGCTCGGCGATCGAATCCGCCACGACCTGACCCAAATACACCTTTTCGGCCTGGATCTGCTGCGCGCTGTCGAGGAAGTCCAACGCCCAGTTCACGATCGCCACCCGCAGGGTGTCGACGAGGCTGTCGCGGATTCCAGACGTCAGCGCCATGAAGATCCCGTAGTCGTGCAACACCATGGCACCGAGCTGCTCGCCGACGACGGTCTGGATCCAGCCGGCGTCCGCGCCCCGGTGCAGCGAATGGCTGGCGAAGGTGGAGAACAGACGGCCGGTGGTGCGCCACTGGTCGGCTTTCTCCGCGACGTATGGCTTCTGCCAGCGGCCCTCGGGATCCCTGAATGCGAACCAGTCGGTGCAGCGGGCCTCGGTGAAGTAGTTCTCCCACGCCCCCCTTCCCCCGGGAAAACGGGTGGACCAACCTCCCACCCCGATTCCTCCCCGGATCCAATCGGGGTTCGGCTGGGCGTAGAGCAACACCTGTTCGTACTCGGAGATACGTCGGCGGTAAGGATTGGCGAAATGCACAGCGGTGCGCTGAGTTTCGAGTGGTTTCCGCTCGAGGTCATGCTCCGGGTTGAGCAGACTGCGCCGGTACGTGTTCGTCACTGTGTTTGTCCCTGGCTCTCAGAACTTCTCGAAGCTGACCCCGGCGACATGTGGGTCACGCACGACGACGTTGCACGCCGCCAGATCATCGAGCGTCCAGAGCCGTCTGGTGTTCAATGATGGCTGGGCCACCAGGGTTTTCCCGTCGCTGCGCACGCCTCCGGTAGCGCGGACGATCTCAGATAGCTCCCAGCCGTCGAAGATCTCAAGGAAGTTCTCACCGGTGTAACGTTCCGGTTCCTGTAGGTACATCCGCTCGCACCAGTCAGAGCACAACGCATGTTTGCGGCCGGCGTACTCGATGACTCGGGTGTACACCCCGCTCGGGTGAAGACTTGAACTGCCGTTCTGCACCTCCGACGCGATCTGCAGCAGGGGCGACTGGCACACCCGGCAGATGTGCAGCACCTTTCCGAGTTCGATCAGGTGCTCTATCGGGCTGGTGTGATTCGCCGGATCCTCCACACCGATCTCACGCCACCTGTCGAACACCGAGCCGCAGGTGCTGTACCAACCCGGATAGTGTCGCTCGAACCATTCCTTGTCCGTATCGTTGGGAAGCTCGATGCGGTAACCGATGAATGGCCACAGTGCGTACGCCACGGCGAAGGAATCATGTTGCGCCGAGTAGGCATCCCGGCTGGCATCACCCAAGTTTCTCGGTGATTCGAGCCCGAACCGTGAGAATCGGCCCATCCAGATGCCGCCCCAGTCCTCGATCACCCAGTCATTCCAGGTCTTCGCCCACGGTTCAGCGCGGTTGACCGCTCCGTACTCGAATGATCTGCCGACCATCGAGCTGAAGCCCCGGTGCTGGATCCAGAACGCATTCTCCAGATCGGTCTGCAAGTACTGCATATTGTGGTCGTTTTCGATGACCGACACGATTGTTTGGTAGCCGTTCGCCATATGGCGCAACTCGTCTGACTGGATCGACAAGAAGACCGTCGGCGTCACTTCGTCACCGTTGGCGGCCGCCCACTCGGTCATCGCGACTACCAGCGGGTTGGTGAAGCAGGCTTCCGCCACGATCTGCAGGTTGAGCGAGATCAGCACCGGGTCGCCCGAAACGAATGTCTCGCAAGCCTGCTGCCGGTTGTTCCAGAACAGTGGGTTTCCGTGCCGGTGTCCCCGCCCGCCGGTGAACCCGGCCGGGTCGTAGTACTGGGATGCGAAGTACTTCTTCAGGTAGCCAAGCTGATTCGTATGTCGAACTTCGTCTTCTACTTGGGCGAGATAGCCGTTGCGCTGTTCAGGTGAGGTCACCGCGTCCAACAGCATCGCCGACCCGCCGATCGACGCGTACTCCCCCAGTTCGAGGAAGTTGGTGACGAACTTCATCGCCTCGGCCCACCGCGGCTCGATTCGGCTGCCCGCTTGGAGGCGGGCCAGGCTGTCCAACAGGGAGCCGTACTGGCGGTCGTCCTTCTCGTTCTCCATGCGGCAGTACTCGCCGACGATCAGCTTGAATTGCTCTCGAGTCCCACCGTCGAATTGGTATTTCGTCGGGTATTTCGAGCGGCCACCCGGAACGTCCCACCCCATGTCCTGGATCCAGCGATGCACATCTTGGGCACCCACTTTGATCTCGCGTGGGGTGGGCACCCTGATGTCGTCCGGGGTGAGGGTCATCAACGCTCCTATTCGGTGGACTGCACGTCTGCCAGAGCGAAAGCTAGACGCCGGGACCGGGTTCCAATAAGTGTTTGCCTCGCCGTGACGCGAACGACCGCGTCGGGTCAAGGCCCTCGAAGCGTCCACCCGTGCCAGGCCATTCAGGCGCAAGGGTCCACTGAGTGTGCGGCACTTATCCGCACGAAATAGTTCGGAGGACAGTCGAATTCGTACGGCCGCGTCGTTGCAATCACGATGAGCCAAAATAGTTTCAACACAACGCAAAAGCCCCCGTCACGCTGAATGCGTGCGGGGGCCGTTACGGCGTTCTACTGCGGAGTTACTTGGCCTTCTCGAGGATCTCGACGAGCCGCCAGCGCTTGGTTGCTGACAGCGGACGGGTCTCCATCAGCGAAACTCGGTCGCCGACACCGGCAATGCCGTCCTCGTCGTGTGCCTTGACCTTGGTGGTGGTCCGGATGATCTTGCCGTAGAGCGAGTGCTTCACGCGGTCCTCGAGCTCGACCACGATGGTCTTCTGCATCTTGTCGCTCACCACATAGCCGATGCGGGTCTTGCGCCGACCGCGCGGCTTCTCGGTGCGCGGGGTGTGCTTCGGACCTTTTTCGGTCTTGGTTGTTGCCTTGTCTGCCATCACGATTCCTCACCGGCGGGTCCGGAAGCCAGACCCAACTCACGTTCGCGCAGGACTGTGTAGACCCGCGCAATTTCCTGACGCACCAGGCGAAGCCGACGGTTGTTGGTCAGCTGGCCGGTCGCCATCTGGAAGCGCAGGTTGAACAGCTCTTCCTTGGACTCGCGCAGCTTGTCCTTCAATTCGTCGTCGGTCAGTTCGCGCAGTTCGCCCGTTGACACTCCCACTGCCATCAGAAGTGCTCCTCTCGGGTCACGATGCGTGCCTTGATCGGCAGCTTGTGGATTGCTCGGGTCAGTGCGTCCCGGGCGATCGCTTCGTCGGGGTAGCTCAGCTCGAAGAGCACACGGCCCGGCTTGACGTTGGCCACCCACCACTCCGGCGAGCCCTTGCCCGAACCCATGCGGGTTTCGGCCGGCTTCTTGGTCAGCGGGCGGTCGGGGAAGATGTTGATCCACACCTTGCCGCCACGCTTGATGTGCCGGTTGATGGCGATACGAGCGGACTCGATCTGCCGGTTGGTGATGTAGGCATGCTCCAGCGCCTGGATGCCGTAGTCACCGAAACTCACCGACGTGCCACCACTGGCGATACCGCGCTGCCGCGGGTGGTGCTGCTTGCGGTGCTTGACCTTGCGGGGAATCAACATGACTCAGCTCTCCGTGCTCTCCGTAGGCGTTTCCGTCGCAGCCCCGGCGGCGGCCTCGGTGCCCGTGGTGGCCTCGGCGACCGCCGGTGCCTCCTCGGCTCCAGAAGCCGCGCGACCGGCGTCGGTGCTCGTCGCCGTGGTACCCGATGCGCCACTACGGCGCGGGCGGGTGCCCGACGGACGCTCGCGGCGCGGACGATCGGCACCGGACGGAACCGTCGCGGTCGCCTCACGCTTGCCACCGACGATGTCGCCCTTGTAAATCCACACCTTCACGCCGATGCGGCCGAAGGTCGTCTTGGCCTCGTACAGGCCGTAATCGATGTCGGCACGCAGGGTGTGCAACGGCACCCGGCCCTCGCGGTAGAACTCCGAGCGGCTCATCTCGGCGCCGCCGAGGCGGCCCGAGCACTGCACGCGGATGCCCTTGACGTTGGGCTGACGCATCGCCGACTGGATTGCCTTGCGCATCGCGCGACGGAACGCCACGCGGTTGCTCAGCTGCTCGGCCACACCCTGGGCCACCAACTGCGCCTGCGACTCCGGGTTCTTCACCTCGAGGATGTTCAGCTGGACCTGCTTCTTGGTCAGCTTCTCCAGATCGGCGCGGATGCGGTCGGCCTCGGTGCCGCGGCGGCCGATGACAATGCCCGGCCGGGCGGTGTGGATGTCGACGCGAACCCGGTCACGGGTGCGCTCGATCTCCACGTCGGCGATGCCTGCGCGCTCGAGGCCGGTGGCCAGCAGTCGACGGATCGCGACGTCTTCCTTGACGTAGTCCTTGTACTGCTTGTCGGCATACCACCGGGACTTCCAGTCGGTGGTGATACCGAGCCGGAAGCCGTGGGGATTGATCTTCTGGCCCACTACTCTGAGCCCTCCTTCGCTTCGTCAGAAGCCTTCTTGGCGGGAGCCTTCTTCGCGGCTCCAGAGGCCTTCTTGGCCGGCGCTTTTTCGGCGCTGGCCTTGGCCGGCGCCTTCTTCGCGGCGGCCTTCTTGGCCGGAGCCTTCTCCGGCGCGGTCGTCTCGGCGCTCGCCTTCGTGGCAGGCGACTTCTTCGCGGCAGCAGCCTTGCT
>DATFCF010000719.1:0-2159 GCA_035253445.1 Mycobacterium sp. | reverse complement strand
GGCGAGCCACTGGCCGCATCGATCGGTGTTCGGGGCTCGCTCGACCAGATACCCGACGGCTATCGGGGCATCGACAGCGCCGGCGCGGTCGACGATCTGCTGCGGCCGCTGAAGGTGGCTGTCAACTCGATCACCATTGTGGCGATCCTGCTCTGGGTGGTGGCGGCGTTGGTCGTCGGATCGGTGATCTATCTGTCAGCGCTGGAGCGGCTACGAGACTTCGCGGTGTTCAAGGCGATTGGCGTTCCAACCCGCAACATCGCCGCCGGGCTTGCGATGCAGGCCGTTGTGGTGGCACTGCTAGCCGCGCTCGTCGGAGCCGGCCTCTCAATGCTGCTCGGGCCGCTGTTCCCGATGCAGGTGATCGTGCCGGTGGAGGCGTTCATCGCGCTCCCGGCAATCGCCGTCGTGATCGGCTTGATCGCCAGTGCGACCGGATTGCATCGCGCCGTGTCCGTCGACCCCGCGCTGGCGTTCGGGGGTCCTTGAGCCATGGGCGATCTCAGCATTCAGGACCTGGTAGTCGAATACGCCAGCGGCGCGGATACCGTCCGCCCGATCGACGGCCTCAGCCTCGATGTGGCCGCCGGCTCACTGGTGATCCTGCTGGGCCCCAGCGGGTGCGGTAAGACGACGCTGCTGTCCTGCCTCGGCGGCATTCTCCGACCGACCTCGGGCGCAATCAAATTCGGCGATATCGACGTCACTTCACTCGACGCCCGCGGCCTGTCGACATACCGCCGCGAAACGGTCGGCATCGTTTTTCAGGCGTTCAATCTGGTGCCGAGCCTCACCGCGATCGAAAACGTGATGGTGCCGTTGACCGCGACGGGCATGTCGCGCCGCGCGGCTCACAAACGGGCGGGACAACTGCTGGCACGGGTCGGCCTTGAGGAACGGATGACTCACCGGCCAGGTGACCTGAGCGGCGGACAGCAACAGCGCGTGGCGGTCGCCAGGGCGATCGCGCTCGACCCGCCCCTGGTGCTGGCCGATGAACCCACCGCGCATCTGGATTTCATTCAGGTCGAGGAGGTGCTACGGCTGATCCGCGAACTCGCCTCCGGCGATCGGATGGTGGTCGTCGCGACCCACGACAGCCGGATTCTGCCGTTGGCGGATCGCGTCGTCGAGCTCGTGCCGGACTTCGCATCGACCGACCGCCCACCCGAGACCGTCCTGTTGGACGCCGGCGAGGTGTTGTTCGAACAGGGCACGATGGGCGATCTGATCTACGTTGTCTCCGAGGGCGAACTCGAGGTCATGCGCGAATTGGCCAGCGGCGGCGAGGAATTGCTGAGGGTCGCCACCGCCGGCGACTACTTCGGCGAGATCGGCCCCGTGTTCCACCTGCCTCGCTCGGCGACGGTGCGGGCGCGCACGAAGGCGACGGTCGTCGGCTACACCGTGCGAACCTTCCGCGAGCGGCTCGGCCTGGGCGGGGTGCGCGACCTCATCGAACACCGCCCGCTGACGGTCGGCGATCACAGCGATTGAACCCGGCGGACCGCTCGCCCGTCGAGACGGTGTGAACAACTCAACGCAGGCGCTTGCCGCCGAAGTGTTCGACGCCATGAACACCGGGCAGCTGGAGAACATCCGCGACCTAGTCACCGACGATTTCGTCGACCACGGTTCGCCGGTGCCGCTGCCACCAGGCCCGGAGGGTTACATCGCGATCCTGACCTTCGTCACCACCGTGCTGCAGGTCCGTTACGACGTCCACGACGTCGTAGCCTGCGGCGACACGGTGGCGATCCGGGCCACCGCACACGGGATCAACACCGTGTCCCCCCAGGGCGTCGAGACCACCGGAAAGCCGTTCGCGATGAAGACCGCGCATTTCTTCCGAGCTCGTGACGGCCGGCTGTGCGAACACTGGGGGGTGCGCGACGAACTCGACGTGCTCTATCAGGTCGGCGCGCTGGCGCCGCCCGCCGTCGCTCTGGCTAGGCCGGAATGAGACTGAGCAGCAGATCCGGCCCGATCGGGTCGATGCCGTCGAACCGCCAGCGCTGCGCATGGGCGATGGACAGCACACCGACGTCATCGACCGCAGCGATGGGACCACCCAACAGGATTGGCGCGACGTAGGCCAGTATCCGGTCGATCACGCCTGCCCGCAGGAATGCTCCAGCCAGCGTCGGCCCGCCCTCCAA
>DATFCF010000718.1:0-23515 GCA_035253445.1 Mycobacterium sp. | reverse complement strand
GCCCGGATTGGGCCTGCTCAAACGCCATGCTCCGCCTCCTCACCTGTGTCTCGTAGATCCCTGCTTTGGGCCCCACTATTTCGATGTGCGGCCATCTCAATTCGAACAAGTGATCGAATCTCGGTCTGCGACACCGAAACCGGCCGGCCAACCGCGAAATGACACTGGTGTGATTACACACGTGTTAGCTGCCGGGGTCAAGCGCTAGAACAGAAATTCATATCATTCCGTGACACGAATTCGGCGCGTCGATGCGTCGGCGTGTCTCGTTCCCCTACCGGTGCCGCAACCGGTCCGCACTGGACCGCCTACTCTCGGTCGGTGTGAAGGTCACGGTACTGGTCGGCGGCGTTGGCGGCGCACGGTTCCTGCTCGGAGTGCAGCACCTGTTGGGCCTGGGCCAGTTCTCAGACGGCGACAGCGACAACGACTTGACGGCGATCATCAACATCGGCGACGACGCGTGGATGTTCGGGGTGCGAATCTGCCCGGACCTCGACACCTGCATGTACACGCTGGGTGGCGGCATCGACCCGGAACGTGGATGGGGTCATCGCAACGAAACCTGGCACGCCAAAGAGGAACTCGCGGCCTATGGTGTACAGCCGGACTGGTTCGGCCTCGGCGACCGCGATCTGGCCACACATCTTGTGCGCAGCCAGATGCTGCGCGCGGGCTATCCGCTCTCGCAGGTGACGGCGGCGCTGTGCGACCGGTGGAAGCCCGGGGCGCGGCTGCTGCCCGCCAGCGACGATCGCAGCGAGACACACGTCGTCATCACCGATCCCGAAGACGGCGAGAAGCGTGCGATCCATTTCCAGGAGTGGTGGGTGCGCTACCGCGCGCAGGTGCCCACGCACAGCTTCGCGTTCGTCGGCGCCGATGAGACGACCGCCGGACCCGGGGTCACCGAGGCGATCGAGGAGGCCGACGTGGTCCTGCTGGCACCCTCGAACCCGGTGGTGAGCATTGGCCCCATCCTCGGCATCGGCGGCATCCGCGCGGCGCTGCGCTCGACGAAAGCGCGCGTCATCGGGTACTCCCCCATCATCGGTGGAAAGCCGTTGCGCGGCATGGCCGACGAATGCCTGTCCGTCATCGGTGTGGCCAGCACGTCCGAAGCGGTCGGCGGATACTACGGCGCTCGATCCGGCGTCGGTATTCTCGACGGCTGGCTGGTGCACGAGGGTGACCACGCCCAGATCGACGGAATCGAAGTGCGGTCGGTGCCGCTGCTGATGACCGATCCCGCGGCTACTGCCGAAATGGTGCGCGCGGGAATGGATCTGGCGGGTGTGAAGCCGTGACCGAGCACGGTTCGGCGGCCGCGATCGAGCTGCTTCCGGTGGCTGGGCTACCGGAGTTCCGGCCGGGCGACGACCTCGCCGCGGCGATCGCCACCGCCGCCCCGTGGCTGCGCGACGACGATGTCGTGGTCATCACCAGCAAGGTGGTGTCCAAGTGCGAGGACCGCATCGTTGCCGCACCAGCCGATCCGGACGAGCGAGATGCGTTGCGACGCAAGCTGATCGACGCCGAGGCTGTTCGGGTGCTGGCGCGCAAGGGCCGCACGTTGATCACCGAGAACGCATTCGGTCTGATCCAGGCCGCCGCAGGCGTCGACGGTTCGAACGTCGGATCCACGGAACTCGTGCTGCTGCCAGTGGATCCCGACGGCAGCGCGACGGCGCTGCGATCCGCGCTATGCGAACGGCTCGGCGTCACCGTCGGCGTCGTCATCACCGACACCATGGGCCGGGCCTGGCGCAACGGTCAAACCGACTTCGCGATCGGCGCCGCGGGCCTGACCGTGCTGCACGGCTACGCCGGATCACACGACCGGCACGGCAACGCGCTCGTCGTCACCGAGATCGCGGTGGCCGACGAAATCGCCGCCGCTGCCGATCTGGTCAAGGGCAAGCTCACCGACATCCCAGTCGCGGTGGTGCGCGGGCTGACGCTGGCCGACAACGGATCCAATGCGCGAACCCTGCTGAGGCCAGGTGAGGACGACCTGTTCTGGCTGGGCACCGAAGAAGCCATCGCACTCGGCCGCAGCCAGGCCCAGCTGCTGCGCCGGTCGGTGCGGCGATTCAGCGACGAGCCTGTCGCGCCGGAACTCGTCGAGGCCGCCGTCGCCGAAGCGCTCACGGCACCAGCGCCCCACCACACCCGGCCGGTGCGGTTCGTGTGGATGCAGGACGCGGCCTCGCGCCTGCGGCTGTTGGACCGGATGAAGGAGCAGTGGCGCGCCGATCTGACCGGCGACGGTAAGCCGCCCGACGCCATCGAGCGCCGTGTAAGTCGCGGCCAGATCCTCTACGACGCACCCGAA
The DNA here is from genome assembly GCA_035253445.1 of Mycobacterium sp. GTDB lineage: Bacteria > Actinomycetota > Actinomycetes > Mycobacteriales > Mycobacteriaceae > Mycobacterium. The sequence goes on along the minus strand of DATFCF010000718.1, from coordinate 21,180 downwards.
CTGGTGATCCCGTTCATGGTGCCCGACGGTGCGCACGACTACCCGGACGCAGTCCGGACAGCGGCCGAACACACCATGTTCACCGCCGCGGTCGGCGCCGCCGTGCAGGGTCTGTTGGTGGCGCTGGCCGTGCGAGGTGTGGGCAGCTGCTGGATCGGATCCACGATTTTTGCCGCCGATCTCGTGCGCGACGAGCTGGAACTGCCGACCGACTGGGAACCCTTGGGCGCCATCGCCATCGGCTATCCGGACGACCCGGCCGGACCGCGTGACCCGGTACCGACGGACGGCCTGCTGGTGCGCAAATGAGCCTGCACTCCTCTGCGGTCGAGATCCTCACCGCATGGGCGGCACCGGATCCGGCTCAGGACACGCTGCGGCACGCGGTGCTGTCGTTCCTGGCCGCGCGCCCCGACGGCTGCCTGCGCGAGTGCGTGCCGGGCCACATCACGGCCTCCGCACTGGTCGTCGACCACACCGGAGGCCGGGCGCTGCTCACGCTGCATCCGCGGTTCGGCCGGTGGCTGCAACTCGGCGGGCATTGCGAGAAGACCGACACCGACATCGTCGCGGCGGCGCTGCGCGAAGCCACCGAGGAATCCGGCATCGACGACCTGAGAATCGACCCGACCCTGGCGGCGCTGCACGTACACCCCGTCACGTGCTCGCTCGGGGTGCCCACCCGTCACCTCGACATGCAATTCCTGGTGCATGCGCCGCGTGACGCCGAGATCGCTTGCAGCGACGAATCTTTGGATCTTCGGTGGTGGCCGCTGGATGCCCTGCCGCAAGATTGCGACTTCGGCCTCACCCAGCTGGCCCAGGCCGCCGCGCGCCGGTGATTTCGGCGCGCATACCGTCGGTCAGCGTGGATTAGCGCGCCGAAACCGCTCAGATGTCGGTCGAGTAGCGGATTCCGCCGTCGGGAATCGTCACCCCAGGCCACACGCGTGCGCCGCGCAGCAGTTCGCAACGCGCCCCGATGTCGGCGCCGTCGCCGATCACTCCGTCGCGGATCAGTGCGCGGGGACCGATGCGAGCTCCGAACCCGATGATCGAGCGTTCGATCACCGCTCCCGCCCCGATCCGCACACCGTCGAAGATCACCGCGCCGTCAAGCCTTGCACCGCCGGCGATCTCCGCGCCGCGACCGACGACGGTGCCGCCGATGAGCAGTGCGCCCGGCGCCACGCTCGCCCCGTCATGCACCAGACTCTCGCCACGATGCCCGCCCAGCGCAGGCGAAGGGGCGATGCCACGCACCAGGTCGGCCGAGCCACGCACGAAGTCGTCCGGCGTGCCCATATCGCGCCAGTAGGTCGCGTCGACGTAGCCGCACACCTTCAGCCCGTCCGACAGCAGCTGCGGGAACACCTCGCGCTCCACCGACAGCGCCCGGCCCTTGGGGATCCGCTCGATCACCTCACGCTTGAACACGTAGCAGCCGGCGTTGATCTGGTCGGTCGGCGGGTCCTGCGTCTTCTCCAGGAACGCCGTCACCACACCGTCGGAGTCGGTTGGCACACAGCCGAAGGCGCGGGGATCGCCGACCCGCACCAGGTGCAGGGTGACATCCGCGTTCTTTTCCTCGTGAGAGTTCAGCAGCGCACGCAGATCGGCCCCGGAGAGCACATCACCGTTGAACACCACCGCGGTGTCATGCCGCAGCTTCGATGCCACGTTGGCGATGCCGCCGCCGGTCCCCAACGGCTCGTCCTCGACGACGTAGTCGATCTGCAGGCCCATCTTCGACCCGTCACCGAACTCCGATTCGAAGACCCCGGCCTTGTACGACGTGCCCAAGACCACGTGCTCGATGCCGGCATCGGCGATCCGCGACAGCAGATGCGTCAGGAACGGCAGGCCTGCGGTCGGCAGCATCGGCTTGGGGGCCGACAGCGTCAGCGGGCGCAATCGGGTGCCCAGACCACCGACCAATATGACGGCGTCCACCTGTGCCGGATTGACCACTAGTGCCGTCCTTTCGCCTGCCTACGCCGTGAACTTCGGACCACCAAACCCGCTCGCGCGGCCAGCGCCGCCCTTATGGTCCACCGAAGTGGTGCCTGCCACTGCCTCGAATGCCGATCTGCGAGGAAAGTGTAGGTGCTCCGATGGTGGGCAGCCAAGTTGCGGGCCGGGTCGCGGCCAGTCGCGTGACCCTTGTCGTGCAAAATCTCCGCAGATGGAACGTATACGTTCTGCCAGCCCGCCTGGCCGAGCCGATCACCCAGGTCCACGTCCTCCATGTACATGAAGTAGCGCTCGTCGAAGCCGCGGACCTCATCGAATGCGGCACGCCGTAGCAACAGGCACGAACCGGACAGCCAGCCGACGGGGCGTTCGCTGGGATCGCGTTTCTCCTGGCGGTACTCGGCAGTCCACGGGTTGGATTTCCAGAGCGGCCCGACGACCGCGTGCATTCCGCCACGGATCAGGCTCGGCAGGTGTCGCGCCGACGGGTACACCGAGCCGTCAGGATCACGGATCAGCGGGCCGAGCGAACCGGCCCGCGGCCAGCGAGCAGCGGCCTCCAGCATGATGTCGATGCTGCGCGGCCCCCACTGCACATCCGGATTGGCGACGATGAAAAACTCCGACTCCGGCCCGATTTCGGCCGCCCCCCGATTGACAGCGCTGCCGTAACCCAGGTTGGCACCGGTGCGCAGCAGCCGGACGTTCGGATAGCGATTCAGCGCTTCTTCAGGGGCCCCGTCGGTGGAGCCGTTGTCGGCCATGATCACCGTCACCGGCCGGTCGGTGGCATGCGACAGCGAGGCCAGGAACCGGTCGAGATGTGGTCCCGGTGAATAGGTCACCGTCACCACTGTCAATTCGTCGCTCACGCGACCTCTGCCGAATCGTCGGTCACGGCGTAGAGGCTAACTGGCCGGTCATCGGACATCGCCGGTGAGCGCTGACACCAACGCGTCACGCCACGGCCGCAGTGGCGTCAGCCCCGCAGCAGCGGACCGCCGGCCCGACAACGCGGAGTAGGCCGGCCGCGGCGCCGGCCGGGGAAACCGGTCGCTGCCGACCGGCCGTACCCGGTGCGGATCGGCCCCGACGGCCTCGAACACCGCCTGCGCCTGCTCGAAACGGCTGGCTTCTCCTTCGTTGGCGGCGTGCAGCACCGGCGCGCTGATGGCGCCGTCGGCGACCTGCAGCAGCGCATCGACCAGATCACCGACATACGTCGGCGACCCGATCTGGTCCGCGACCACGTCCACCGGGCCTTCGCCCGCCGCCAACCGGCGCATGGTGGCCGCGAAGTCGCCGCCGTCAGCCCCCTCATAGACCCACGCCGTCCGGACGACGTGCGCGTCGGCCTTCGCCGCCAGCACCGCCAATTCGCCGGCCAGCTTCGTGCGGCCGTAGAAGCTGGTCGGGCCGGTCTCGTCGTCGATGTCATACGGGTGGGGACCCCCCCTGTCGAAGACGCCGCTGAAGACGTAGTCGGTGGAGATGTGGATCAGGTCCGCACCGGCCCTGGCGCAGGCGCTGGCGACGTTCCCTGGTCCGACGGCGTTGACGGCGTGTGCCCGCTCCTGGTCGGTCTCGGCGGCGTCGACGTTGGTGTAGGCGGCGCAGTTGATCACCACGTCACCGGCCGCCACGAAATGCTCGGCCGCCGATGCGTCGGTGATGTCCCATTGCGACGACGTCAGCGCCAGTACGTCCCGGCCCTGCCTGCGGGCCCGATCAGCCAAGTTCCGTCCGACCTGACCCCCTGCGCCGCAGATAACGATTCGGTTTGGCTTCCGGGAAGACACAGTGACGAGTCTGGCACGCCGAGGAGCGCTACCCGGTGTGCGGCCGTCTCGCCAGTAGCCTGGGGTGATGCCTTCTCGCCTGCTCCGTGTCGCGTCTGTCACGATGGCCCTGGCGATCGTCGTGGGCACCGGTGTGGCCTGGGGCAAGATCCGGTCGTTCGAAGCCGGCATCAACCAGATCTCGCCCATCACGCTGGGTCAAGGCGGCGAGGACGGCGCGATCGACATCCTTCTGGTCGGAATGGACAGCCGCACCGACGCGCACGGCAACCCGCTTTCTGAATCAGAACTCGCGACGCTGCGGGCCGGCGACGACATCGCAACCAACACCGACACCATCATCTTGGTGCGCATTCCGAATAACGGAAAGTCCGCAACCGCGATCTCCATCCCCCGCGACTCCTACGTCGAGGCGCCGGGCGTTGGCAAGATGAAGATCAACGGCGTCTACGGTTCGGTCCATCTGGAGAAGTTGAAAGAGCTTGTCGAACAAGACGGCATGGAGCAGGCCCAGGCAGAACCTGAAGCGACTGAGGCCGGCCGCGAAGCGCTGATCAAGACCGTCGCCAACCTCACCGGCGTCACCGTCGACCATTACGCCGAGATCGGACTGCTCGGCTTCGCCTTGATCACCGATGCCCTCGGCGGTGTTGACGTCTGCCTGAAAGATGCGGTATACGAACCACTTTCAGGTGCAGACTTCCCTGCTGGCTGGCAGAAGCTGGACGGGCCGCAGGCGCTGAGCTTCGTCAGGCAACGCCACGACCTGCCGCGCGGCGACCTCGACCGGGTGACCCGCCAGCAAGCCGTGATGGCGTCGCTGGCGCACGAAGTCATCTCCAGTAAGACACTGTCCAGCCCGGCCACCCTTGACCGTCTGCAGCAGGCCGTCCAGCGATCCGTCGTGATCTCCGACGGCTGGGACATCATGGATTTCGCCAAGCAGCTGCAGAACCTGGCCGCCGGTAACGTCGCCTTCGCCACCATCCCCATCCTCGAGGAGGCCGGGTGGAGTGACGACGGCATGCAGAGCGTGGTGCGGGTGGACCCCACCCAGGTCGAGGAGTGGGTCACCGGCCTGCTGCACGACCAGGACGAGGGTAAGACCGAGGAATTGGCTTACACGCCAAGCAAAACCACCGCCGATGTGGTCAACGGCACCGATATCAACGGCCTTGCCGCCGCGGTGTCGCAGGTGTTGACCAACAAGGGGTTCACGCCGGGCAGCACCGGCAACAACGAGGGTGGGCAGGTCACTGGCAGCCAGGTGCGGGCCGCCAAGGCCGATGACCTTGGCGCGCAAGCGGTTTCCAAGGAGCTCGGCGGGCTGCCGGTCGTCGAGGACGTGTCTGTGGCGCCCGGCTCGGTGCGGGTCGTGCTCGCGACCGACTACACGGGCCCCGGCTCCGGCCTCGACGGCAGCGACCCGACGCTGGCCACAGCCGACCCCGCCGCCTCCGGATCGACCGACTCGGCCGAACCAGCACCGTCGCCGATCCTCACCGCCGGCTCCACCGACCCGGAGTGCGTCAACTAGACGTGAGCACAATCAGTTCCGCGATACTCGACCCGCTCATGGCCTCGGACCCGGCCGGCCCGCGAATCACCTATTACGACGACGCCACCGGCGAACGCATCGAGCTGTCCACCGCCACGCTGGCCAACTGGGCGGCCAAGACCGCCAACCTGCTGCGCGACGAGTTGGGCGCCGGTCCGGCAAGCCGCGTCGCGGTGCTGCTGCCCGCGCATTGGCAGACCGCAGCGGTGTTGTTCGGTATCTGGTGGATCGGCGCCGAAGCCGTGCTGGAGGTCGGCTCCTCAAACGACGGAGCCGACATCGCACTGTGCACCGCCGAACGGCTGCCGGAGGCCGACGACGCCGTCGGTCTTGGCGAGATCGCCGTGCTCTCGTTGGATCCGTTCGGCAAGCCGGTGCCCGACCTCCCGGTCGGCGTCACCGATTACGCCACCGCGGTGCGGGTTCACGGTGACCAGATTTCACCCGAACGCCGGCCCGGCGCCGCGCTTGACGGCCGCTCGGTCGACGACATCATCGCAGGCGCCCAAGCTGCCGCTGCCGCACAAGGTTTGACCGCCACGGACCGAGTGCTGTCGACCAAGGGCTGGGAGACCGCCGACGACCTGGTCGCCAATCTCTTGGCCGTTTTCGCAGTGGGTGCTTCACTTGTGCAGGTTGCGAATCCGGAGCCATCCGCGATGGACCGTCGCAGGCAGACGGAGAAGACCACCAAGGGGTAGCTCGTGAGTCTCACCGCCCGATCGCTCGACGACGTGGCCAACGGCGGCGGTGGAATCACGGCCACCGGTTTTGACGTCAACAACGACATTGGCGTCGAGGTGGTCGGCGCCGCCGAGCACCCGCTGGCCCGTGCGAGCTCGAGCTACACGAAAGCGACTGTGACCGTGGTAGCCCCGGACGGTCGCTGTCTCCTGCGTTATGGCACTGGGTGGACCCGCGGTGGGCGCTCAACACCGCCACCTACGCCCGTGGCATGCACCTGGGCCTGCGTCGTGTGAAGCGGTACTCGTTCGCGCCGACCGCGTCCGAGCAGTCGCCAGCCGTTGCGCTGCTTCCGCTTCTCTGCGGCCTTACCTACTGAGCTGGCAAACTAGCTGTGCTAGCTCCGCCACGCCAGACGGTGGAGTTCGAGTTCGACATTGACAACACTGGCAAGTGGATCACCCGTTGTCACAACAGCTACCACCTCAAAGCGTGAACGGCGACGTTCGTGGAGTACACGGATAACGATCGGCAGCCGCTCCCGCGACCACTATCAGCAAACAGCGCGCCGTGGGCGCAGCGCGGACCGCGCATCGTAAGCTGAGCCACGTGGAGGGGTTTGCGAGGGATTTCACGGCATACCGGCTGTACGGTCATCGACGGGTCGGTGGATACACCGAATCGCCCGCGCTGAGCCTGCTGCAGGCGGTCGACACCGCCCAGCGCAAGGCGGGTATCGGCGGCCCGATCGCCGAGATCGGCGTGCACCACGGCCAGTTGTTCATCGCCATGAAGCTGCTCCAGCGCCCCGGCGAAGCCTCGATCGGCATCGACCTCTTCGAGGACCAGGCGGCCAATATCGACAGGTCCGGCGAAGGCGACCGAGACCGCTTTCTGCAACACATCGACAGGTGGTCCGATCGCCACGGGCTGGTGATCCACGCGGGTGATTCGACCAAGATCCAGCCCGGCGACATTCCCGAGATGAAAGAGGTGCGGCTGTTCTCCGTGGACGGCGGCCACACCGAAGAGATCGTGGAAAGCGATATGCGACTGGCCGAGAACAGCCTCGCCGACGGCGGCGTGGTGATCGCCGACGACGTGTTCAACCAACAATGGCCGGGCGTGGCCGTCGGCACGGTTCACTACCTGGAGAACGGCGGCGCGCTGTTGCCGTTCTACATCGGCTTCAACAAGGTCTTGTTCGCCCACCCCGGCCATGCCGAGGACTATCGGCGCGCGATCGACGATGCCTATCGGGACCGGACCATGACCGCTGTGTTCAGCTCAGTGTTCGCCGGTCACGATGTCGGCGTCCTGGTGCCGGTGCCGAAGCGTCCCGCGGATATCGCACGCCGCAGCGAGACCGCGCGTGCGGTTTATCGCCGGCTGGCATCGCTGCTGAAATAGCTGCTGCGCGAGAGTCATTCAGGGCGAAGAGCTGCAATCAAGCGATCGGTGTATGCGTCGAGATCGGTGATGACCGATTCGGTCGTGTTGATGCTGACCGCAACCGTGTCGCCGATGCCATGGACGCCATGCGTCAGGCCCATCACCGGCCCGGCGGCCGTCACGTTTAGACAGTGCCCCGATGCGATTTGCCATCGCAACGCATCGGCGACAACCGCTCGGCGGGCCTACTTCAGCAGCGCGCGTGACATGACGACACGCTGGATTTGGTTCGTGCCTTCGTAGATCTGGGTGATCTTGGCGTCGCGCATGAACCGTTCGACCGGGAAGTCGGTGGTGTAGCCATAGCCGCCGAACAGCTGCACCGCGTCGGTGGTCACCGCCATCGCCACGTCGGACGCATAGCATTTCGAAGCCGCCGACAGGAATCCCAGATTGGGCTCGCCACGCTCGGCGCGCGCCGCGGCGGTGTAGACCATCAGCCGGGCCGCCTCGATCTTCATCGCCATATCGGCAAGCATGAACTGCACAGCCTGAAAATCACCGATCGGCTTGCCAAATTGCTTGCGCTCCTTGACATAACCGATCGCGGCATCCAAGGCGCCCTGGGCGATGCCCACCGCCTGAGCACCGATCGTCGGGCGGGTGTGATCCAACGTCGCCAACGCCGTCTTGAACCCGGTGCCCGGCTCACCGATGATGCGGTCTCCCGGAATGCGGCAATCCTCGAAATACAGCTCGGTGGTCGGCGAGCCCTTGATGCCGAGCTTCTTCTCCTTGGCGCCCACCACGAATCCCGGATCGTCCTTGTGCACGACGAACGCCGAAATCCCGTTCGCGCCTTTGTCCGGGTCGGTCACCGCCATCACCGTGTACCACGTCGAATGCCCACCGTTGGAGATCCAGCACTTGGCGCCGTTGAGCACCCACTCGTCGCCCTCGGCGCGTGCCCGGGTGCGCATCGCCGCCGCGTCGCTGCCGGCCTCACGTTCGGACAGCGCATACGACGCCACCGCCTCGCCTTCGGCGATCGAGGGCAACACCTGCTTCTTGAGCTCCTCAGACCCGCGCATCAGCAGGCCCATGGTGCCCAACTTGTTGCAGATCGGGATCAGCGACGACGACGCGCACACCCGCGCCACCTCTTCGATCACCAGACAGGCCGCCACCGCGTCCCCGCCCTGACCGCCGTACTCCTCAGGAATATGGATCGCCGCGAAACCCGAAGAAGTCAACGCCGCCAGAGCTTCGTCGGTGTAGCGCGCCTTCTCATCCACGTCCGCGGCAAACGGTGCAATCTGCGACTCGCACAAATCACGCAACACTGCTCGCAACTCGTTGTGTTCGTCGGAGAGCTTGAAGGCGTCGAACGACGGGTTACCGATGGCCATGGGATCTCCTTGCTACTCGCCGGTAACTTTACCGCGCGAGGTTCACCGGCCCGACTGACCCCTGTCAGACACCACTCGCAGACCACGCACCATTTCGCGGTACGCGCGGTGGTACACCGACCGCACCGTCTGGCTGCGACGAAGAATGTCGACGGCGGTCTTCGGCACCACCAAACCGACCTCGTGGCCCGCGAAGACCGACGAGCCAGTTCCCAGCCACAGCTTGCCTCCGACGGCGGCCTCGACCTCGGCGCGATAGACCTCGCAGTAGTCGGGCTGCGTGAAGAAGACCTTGTTGAAACCGATCAGGAACGGCGCGAGCTTCGCCCCGTCTTCCAGGTACCGCAGGGTTCCGACGGAGACGCCGGGCCATTGCTCGTTGAACACGTCGTCGGCGATGACGACACCGCCGTCGGCCAGCGTCGCCTCCGCGAGCTTCATGTCGCTGAACACGATCTCTTCGGTATGACCGCCGTCGACGCTGAAGAAGCGGATATCTCCGCCTGCGAGTTCTCGCAGCTTCTCCGGTTCCAGCTTGGTCGAGTCACCCTGGTGCACGACCACGTCCTCGACAGACGCCCAGAGTTTGACGTTGTTCATGAATTTCTCGAGGTTGCCGCGCCCCGAACCGTCGACGTTGAGTTCCTGATCGTCGAAGATGTCGATCGCCACGGCTTTTTCACCGTCGCGCTGCAACAGGCGCAACCCGATGAACAGCTTGCCGTGGTGCACGCCGATCTCGGCTATCGCACCCGAAATCTGTTTGGCGCGCTGTGCCGAGTTCAGAACGTCGAGCACCAACAGTATTTCGGGTTCGAGGAAGCCGGTGACGAGGCGCTGGCCAATGGCCCGGTACCTACCGAAGTTTCGCTCCATCGGTTGGCAGCCTACTGCCCCAGCAATCGATTTCGCAGCGCCGCATCCTTTTGCAGCACCATGTCTTCGAGCCCGGCCTGGAAATCCTCGATCCGCTGCCGGAGCTCGGCATCCGCGGAGCCGAGAATGCGCACCGCCAGCAGTCCGGCGTTGCGGGCCCCGCCGATCGACACCGTCGCCACGGGCACACCCGCAGGCATCTGCACGATCGACAGCAGCGAGTCAAGGCCGTCCAGCTTCGCCAGCGGTACCGGTACGCCGATCACCGGAAGCGGTGTCGCAGAGGCGACCATGCCGGGCAGGTGGGCCGCGCCGCCGGCGCCGGCGACGATGACCTCGATACCGCGGCCGGCGGCGGTGCGCGCGTAGTCGAGCATGCGGGCCGGGGTGCGGTGCGCGGAGACCACGCCGACTTCGAACGGCACATCGAATTCGGCCAGCGCGTGCGCCGTATCCTCCATCACGGGCCAGTCGCTGTCGCTGCCCATGATCACGCCCACCCGCGGCCCAGGCGAATTAGCCATGTCCACTCCATCCGTCGGTCCATTCCGCGTGCGATAACCAGTGTGCGGCCCGGACCGCACGTTCCCGGACATCCGCGACGTACGCGTCATCGTCGAGCGATCCGCCAGGCGCGCCAAGGATGTTGACGTGCCCGATCTTTCGGCCGGGCCGCTCGCCCTTGCCGTACAGATGCACCCTGGCCTCCGGTATGCGGCCGAAGAGGTGATGCAGTCGTTCGTCGATACTCATCGCCGGAGTCTCTTGCGCGCCAAGTACATTGGCCATCACAGTCACCGGTGCGATCGGCGCCGTGTCGCCAAGCGGATAGTCCAGCACCGCACGCAGATGTTGTTCGAACTGACTGGTCCTGGCGCCATCCATGCTCCAGTGGCCAGAGTTGTGCGGCCGCATCGCAAGTTCGTTGACCATCAGCGTGCCGTCGACCGTTTCGAACAACTCGACCGCGAGCACTCCGACCACACCAAGTTCGGATGCCAACTGCAGCGCCAATTGACTTGCGGTGCTTGCTAGTTCGTCCGCCAGCCCGGGAGCGGGTGCGAACACTTCGACGCAGATCCCGTCGCGCTGCACGGTCTGCACCACCGGCCATGCCGCGCCCTGCCCGAACGGCGAGCGCGCCACCAAGGCGGCCAGCTCCCGACGCATGGCCACCTTCTCCTCGACCAGCACGGCTACCCCGTCGGCCAGATACCGGGCTGCGACGTCGCGGGCCTCGGCCACGTCTCGGGCCAGAGTCACCCCGCGACCGTCGTAGCCGCCGCGCACCGTCTTGACCACGATCGGCGCGTCGACCCTGGCGGCGAACGCGTCCACGTCCGCGACGTCGGCCACCGCAGCGAACCGCGGCACAGGGGCACCGAGCGCCTGCAGCCGGCGCCGCATCACCAGCTTGTCCTGGGCGTGAATCAGTGCCGAGGGCGGCGGGGCGACGTTGACCCCGTCGGCGACCAGCTTCTCGAGCATCTCGGTGGGCACATGTTCGTGGTCGAAGGTCAGCGCGTCTGCGCCGGCGGCCGCGCGGCGCAGCGCGTCGAGGTCGTCGTGAGCGCCGATCACCACATCGGGGGTGACCTGCGCGGCCGGGTCCTGCGGGCTGACCGCCAGCACGCGCAACGTCTGACCAAGCGCAATGGCGGCCTGATGGGTCATCCTCGCCAGCTGTCCGCCGCCGATCATGGTCACCACCGGGGGACCTTTCGAGGTGCTGGTCACCCGCCTATGTTGTCATGGCGGTGACCCGCGCTGACCTGCGAGGGTGCGCGCCGGCAGCGTTGTTTACGTACACTGCCCTCTTGTGTCCTTCACCGATGCCACGATCGCGCGGCTGCCGCGCCCGATCCGGCCGTACTTCGAACGACATCACGAACTCATCAAATTCGCGATCGTAGGCGCGACGACGTTCGTCATCGACTCGGCGGTCTTCTACACACTCAAGCTGACCGTGCTTGAACCCAAGCCCGTCACGGCGAAGATCATCGCTGGCATCGTCGCGGTGATCGCGTCGTACATCCTGAACCGCGAATGGAGCTTCAGGGACCGCGGCGGCCGCGAGCGCCATCACGAGGCACTGCTGTTCTTCGGCTTCAGCGGCGTCGGCGTGTTGATCTGTATGGCGCCGCTGTGGTTCTCCAGCTATGTGCTGATGCTGCGCGTTCCGGAAGTCAGCCTGACGGTGGAGAACATCGCCGACTTCATCGCCGCCTACATCATCGGCAACCTGCTGCAGATGGCGTTCCGGTTCTGGGCGTTCCGCCGGTGGGTATTCCCCGACGAGTTCGGCCGCAACCCGGACAAGGCCGTCGAATCGCTCACCGCCGGGGGAATCGCCGAGATCCTCGAGGACCAGCGCGACCCGAATCTGCACGACGAAAACGTCACGCCGCTGCGTCGGCCCGGCCGCCGCGCCAGGCGCCTCGGTCAGCTCGGTGATTCCTCCGAGCCCAGGGTGTCGAAGACTTCGTGATACAGCAGCGAGTGGACCCGTTCCACTCGCGGAATGTCGTGGAACTCCAGCGGATCCTGCGACGCTGATTCGATGATCAAGGTGCCGGTGCGCATCATCCGGTCGACGAGGCCATGCCGAAACTCGACACTGTTGATCCGCGCAAGCGGAATGTCAATGCCCTGCCGCGTCAGCAGCCCGTGCCGAAACATCACCCGGCGGTCTGTGATGACGAAATGCGTTGTCCACCAATTGAGGAACGGCCAGATCGTCAGCCATCCGACGATCACCAGCCAGACGGCTGCGATGACGAGCAACACGACGGTGCGCGCCGTGGATTGCCAGTCGGTCTGATTGACGAAGCCGGCACCGAACGCCGCAAGCGCGGTGGCCACCAACAGAATCAGAACCGGGCCGATCAGTCGCTTCCAGTGCGGGTGTCTGTGCAGCACCACCTGCTCGTCGGCGGCGAGCACGTTCTCGGGATACCCCATGCATTCAGCCCTTCGGACGGCACACGAAGTACGCCTGGCTGCTGAACCAGCCGCCGAGGAATCCAAGCGGCGTGTACAGCGTGTGCTCGACCTTGAGGTGATGCGACACCCGCCCGCGCAGGTGGCGCCAGTTGAACCCGAAATGCGAGTGGCCCGTCAGCGGCGGGTCTCCGTATACCGGCCTGTCGATCGACGTACCGCGGCGGGCGAACAGCATCTTGAGGGCCTGACCGATCGGGTATCTCTCTTGAAGCTGGTAGCTACTTGCTCCCTGGCGGCGGGCGATGGCCCGGACGGACTGCTTGACCATGAACGACGGTCCGATCTCCACCGGCACGCTGATGATCACCCGACCCTCGGGGGCGACCAATCGGGCGACGTCAGCAAGGACGGTCTCGACGACCGGCGCGGTGCAGTGCTCTAACGTCTCCATACAGGTGACGACGTCATAGGTGCCATCGTGTTCGGGGTCGGCCAACTCCGCGTTGGTGAAGAACTGGACGTTACCGATGTCGGCCAACCGGTCGCGGCACCCGCTGATCTGGTCGGCGTCGACGTCGACCCCGTGGCCCTCGACGAAGCGGTCCTGCGCCAGCGCCAGGAAGGTGCCGTCGCCACACCCGTAGTCAAGTAGCTTTTGAGTCCCGTGCCCGATCAGGTCGAGGGCCTTGTCGAATCGCGACTGATGACTCCACGCGATGACCTTGTTCTTACTACCGATCTGGCTTTGGTAGTAGTGGCCCTCTGTGACGTGATCCATACGGTGCCTCCCCAATGAGCGTGAGCCACAAAATGAAATAGCTCGGTGAACTGTAACGCCCCCGCCAGTGCGACCGTACCGGATCGGTAGTTATCAGAAAAAATGCGTTGGCAAACTGATTTGGGGTGTTCGAGCCGTTAGATCGGTCGCAGGTGAGTGACGTCGCCCGCCGACACCAAGGTCGTCTTGCCGTTGCTGTCGATGCTCAGCCTGCCCTGCTCGTCGACGGCCTTGGCAATACCGGTGATCTCGCGGTTATCAGGGAGAACGGCTCGCACCGATGCGCCGAGGGTCAGACAGCGCGTGCGGTAATCGGCCATCAAACGATCGTCCGCGCCGCCCGCGTTTCGCCATGCGACGATCCGCTCCCCCAATTCATGCAGCAACGCCTCGATCAATCGCGCGCGATTCGGTGCATCGACTCCGAGTTCAAGCAGCGAAATCGCTTCCGGAGCTGGAATTTCGCCGCTGCGCAACGAGACATTCAGCCCCAGCCCCACCACGATGACGCGCTGCGGTGCGGCGACTTCGGCGAGGATGCCGGCCAGCTTGCCCGAGCCGGCAAGCACGTCGTTGGGCCATTTCAATCCTGCTTCGACTCCGGTCACCGCCGCGACCGCGTCGACGATGGCGACACCGGTGACCAGCGGCAGCCACCCCCAGCGGTCTGTGGGCACCGTGCCGATGTCGACGCCGACGGACATGGCGATCTGTGCTCCCGCGACGTCGGACCACTGGCGTCCCCGTCGCCCACGGCCTGCGGTCTGATGCTCGGCGATCAGCACGGCGCCGTCGATGTCCTCCCCAGCGGCGGCTCTGGCGATCAAATCGGCGTTGGTCGAACCGGTTTCGGGCACCACGTCGACTCGGCGCCACACCGGCGACGACCCGAGTACGGCGTCACGCAACGCCGCGACGTCGAGGCTGCCGCGGAGTTCTTCAGCAGTCATTTTCCACCGGTTCACCTTCGAATCGATCGGCCATCCATCCGATCAATTTCAGCGCATTGGCTGGATTGTGTCCGCCGTTGGGATCGAACTCGATGGTCACGACGCCGCCCATGTCGCACACGCGTCTGATCGCGGCCTCAGTCCACCCGGCATCGATGAACGGGTCCTTCCCGCCGTAGAAAACGTACAGCGGCGCGGACAAGGGTTGTTGCGGCAACGCCCACGCTTGTAAGAGCGCACGGAGCCGATCGGCAGCCTCTGCCGTGCGGGGCGTGAAGTCCCGGGCGCCAAGCTGCTGGCTCGCGGTCGCACGGCGATAGGCCGCGGCGGGTGTGCAATCCGAGAGCACATTCCAATAGTGCGCCGCCGCGCCACGACGGTAGTCGTCGCGGTCGAGGTCGGAATGCAATCGTGCCAATGACTCGACGATCGACTGCATCACGGGTCGCTGTTCGGCGGTGAGCGTGCCCTGCTGTGCCTTATCGACCAGGCCTGTCAGGTCCGCGGCCGGAGACGCCGCGAGGGCGCCGACAAGGCGGAGTTCCGGCGCGTAGGTCGCTGCCTGCTCATCGGCGGCCCACGCGGCGCTGCCGCCCTGCGAGTCACCGAACGCCGCCCACCTGTCCGAGACGTCAGGGAAGGTCCGTCGCAGGGCACGCACGGCGTCGATCATGTTGAGCCCTGCGGTGCGCGAATCCGAATACGGATGGACGCCCTTGGTGCCGAGCCCCTGGTAGTCGGTCAGCGCCACCGCGTAACCCAATTGGGTCAGCACCCGTACGTAACGCATCAGACCAAGCAAGGAAGGGTTCAGTGAAGGCGCACATGGACCCTCGATGCCCAGCGTGCCGTGGCCGAACGCGACAACGGGCCAGCCTCCCTCTGGAGCGGCACCCCGCGGCGTGAAGACCGAACCTGAGACGACCGTCGGCCCGGAATCACCGGAGGTGGACCGGTAGACGACCCTGGCCGCGTGCAGCCCTCGGCCCTCGTAGGTACGGGTCACCCCGGGCATCGTCGTCGCGGTGACCAACGAACCCGGCCCGGAGTCCGTGAAGTCGGCCGAGGCGATCGGCTCCGGTGCACCCCCGGAGGGCGGAAACTGATCGACGACACGCACTGCGACGGTGTAGATCGCGGCTTGGAAGGTAACCACCACGGCGATCTCGATGGCAAGGACAACGGCCACACACGTCCACAACACCGCTTTTTTCATCATGCCCGGTACGCGCTGTCCTTTGCCGTTGCTCTGCCGCTCAATCTAGTGCGAACGGTGCGCCTAAGGCTGCTAGGTTCGCCACCTTCTCGCGAGCGTGTCGTCACGACCCTTCGCGCTAAGTCCGGAGTGAACGTGAACACCGTTCCGCGAACATCGACAGGATGTGCCGGTGTCTCGTGACGGACTTCCGGGCGACACAGAATCGGATCTTTTACGTCAGCGTCAAATATTTTGCGGCGGCTTGCCTGCAACTCAGTCCGATTGACCGCCATTCGGACTCCTTGGACGTTGCTGGAGGGCGATGGCGCCTTTTGCGGGCATTCGCGAATTGGACTATTGATATCGAGTTGGCCCTCGCCGCGGACGCCACCGGCGCGGCGTTGGCTCGTCATGAGATCGGTCCGCTAACAGGCTTTTCCGGCTAGGTTGGCCCACTTTAACCGGATTGCGCGGTTTGCCCCATGGCGGGTTGGCGGCGGCAGGTTTCACCCTAGCGTTACAACGCTGCGCGTCAATTAGTGGAAGCCGTCCGTGGTGAACGTCTGACCGCGCTACGCGATCAGTAGGCGCCTGAACCCGCCGCGACTATGCGGATGGTCTTGGCCGCAATCAGCAGGTCGTTAGCAATGGACCAGTTCTCCACATAGGACAGATCCAGCCGCACGGAGTCCTCCCACGACAGGTCCGAGCGGCCGCTGACCTGCCACAGGCCGGTGATACCCGGCAGCACGAGCAGCCGCCGCCGCACCTGATCGTTGTAGGTGTCGACCTCGCGGCGCAGCGGCGGGCGCGGCCCGACGACGCTCATATCGCGACGCAGCACATTGAAGAACTGGGGAAGCTCGTCAATGCTGTAGCGGCGCAGGATCTTGCCGACCGTGGTGACGCGCGGGTCCTCGCGGATCTTGAACAGCACGCCACCGACGCTCTCGTTGACGTGGATCAGGCTGTCCAGTTGCTTGTCGGCACCATCGACCATGGTCCGGAACTTGATCATCTGGAATGGCCGGCCGTCCAAGCCGATCCGCTCGGAGCGGTAGAACACGGGGCCCCTGCTGGTCAGCTTGATGGCGATCGCGGCCGCCACCATCACCGGCAGGGCGCCGAGCAGAACGCTGAACGACACGAACAGGTCGAAAGCCCGTTTCTGCAGCTTCTTCGTGCCGCTGTACTGAGGCTTCTCGACGTGAATGAGGGGCAGGCCAGCGACCGGGCGCATGGTCAGGCGCGGCCCGGCGACGTCGACAACTCCGGGCGAAACCACCAAGTCGACACCCAATTTGTCCAGATCCCACGACAATTCGCGGACCCCCTCGGGCCCGAGGTGATCGGTGGTGGTCAACGCGACGGTGTCAGCGTTGATCTTGAGGATGGCATCGTGCACCTTGCCTTCGTCGCCGAGGACCGGCAGCGTGCCCACTCCCGGCACCTCGAGGGTGCCGCCGGTGCTGCGCCCGGTCAGGCACACACCGACCACCGAGTAGCCGTACCACCAGCCGCGCTGCAGGGACTGCACCAGGCTGCGCACCGCCCGTGGATCGCCAACGGCCAGCACCGACATGACGCACTTGCCAAGCCGACGCTGGCGGGCGAGGAATCGCCTGCACAAACTGCGGCTCAGGAGCAATCCGAGGAGTCCGAGCGGAAGCGCCACCGCAAGATAGCCACGGGCATACTCGGGCCGGAAGATCATCAGGAAGACCGCGATCACGCCGACAGTTGCCAGCGTGGCGGAGAACACCCGGCGGTATTCCTCGACACCGGCACCGACGATGCGGGGCGAGCGAGTGCGGTACGCCGCCAACAAGCCAAGCCAGATCGCGCCGACGAAGAACGACAGCACCGTGTAGTAGGACAGCACTGCGTAGTACGCGGCTGTCTCGTAGGCAGACGCGGCCTCTACCGGCACGTCAGGCCGGCCGAGCCGGACGAACTGAGCGGCGGCCAAAGCCAGTGCCACCACTGCCACATCGGTCACGACGAGGAGGACCTTATATCGACGCTGCCACGCCGGAACGGGAGTGGTGCCAACCGCGGTGAGGCGGGGTTTGGCGGGTGCAAATACCTCTTCTGCCACCGACACGGTTCGCGCTACCTCCTATTTGCTGGCGGCTACCGATAATGCGACGACCCCGACCGTCGGTACACTATCTCATTGTTTGCCTGACAACGCCACACATTCAGAAAACTGGCTGGTCAAGCACAAGTGCCTTGAAGAACGGCCTTCGCGAAGCCGGCAAATTGGTAGAAGTACATGAACTCCCACTGCAGGAATGAGTACTGGTATTCCCGGGGCATCGCCCGCAACACCGTCGCCTGCCGATCATCGGAGTAGCACTGCCGGAAGACCAGCTGTGCGCGCGGGATGTGATAACGCCAGGTGAGAACGATAATTTTGGTCCATGATCGCTGCTGCGCAAGTTGGCGCACCATGTCCGCCTCGCCGCGGGTGGTCAGCGTGCGCGGCTTTCCGCAGATGACTTCGACGTCCTCGGTGGGCCGGCAGACCTCGTTCATGACCGTGTCGTTGCGCAGGTAGGGATTCGACAGCACGACCGTCGGCGCCCAGCCCTCTCGCGCGAGACGCAGCGCATACTCCTCGCGCCCGTCGTGCTCCCCGGCCAGTACGACGATCGCGTCAGCGCGCTGCAACTCGTCCTCCTTGGCGTTCGTGAACAGCAGAAATCCCGCCAGGCCCACGTCGATCAGCACGATCACGAGCACTGCGGCGACCGATTCCAAGATCACCCGGCCTGGGTCAACGCGGCGCATAGCCCACTAGTTGTTCGCCGCACATCTCGCGATAGTTACACCACATTCGCCGACCCAGCTCGCGCTGGCCCGCCGCGTTGTAGTGGCGGTCTTCCCCACCATTGATGCAGTCGCGCGGGCCGGGAATGAATGCGGTGCGTGGCTTGCGATTCGGAGTGTCGGCGTGCACGGCGTCGATGGCGGAATAGTCCTTATGGCTCAATTCCATTTCTTCGGGCACCATTTGCCCGAGCAGGAATGGCAGGCTTTCGCCGTAGCGTCCCCGGACGTCGTCGATGACTCGGTCGAGTTTCCTCCGGTAGACCTGGGCGGCCATCAACGGCACGTCCGTCTCGCCTTGGTGCCACAGCACCGCGGCGACGGTGCTGCCTGGATACCGTTCGATTGCGCCATCGACCGCGCACACCGCCTCGCGGTACAGATTCCTCCGCGTGCGAGTGTCGTCGACATCCCACGTGAAGCCGTTCTTCGGGGTAAACGACGTGTCGCCGCGCGCACCCGGAATCAGCAGCACTGCGCGACCGGTCTCGTCGGCAAGGTGCTTGGCGAACGTCACCCCGAAGCCGACACCCTTGCCCGGCACCTCGTGAAACAACGGGTCGACACCGCCGACAACAGTGCCCGCCGACGGGCCCGACATCGCCCACTGGTGCACCGCGGGGTGAGGTTTGTCCGGGCCGTCGAGGTCAAGCCCGATGCCCATTCCGTAGGCGTTCGACTGTCCGAGAATCGGCACGATCAGGTACGGAAGCTCGGGCGCGGGCACCGGGATGCCGGGCTTGGCGAGGCGGCGTTTGGCGACGCACCAGGCCTCGATCAGCAGGCGGCGCAGGAGCGGATAGTCTCCGTCGGGATTCCTAAGGGCAGTCATTGGTGACCGGCTTACCTGCGAATCGGTCTGCGATCCAAGTGAATTGGGACGCGATGTCCACGTCACCGTGCCCCTTGTCCGGTTGCAGCTGCCATTGCACAGTCCCGCCGAGTGCGCACGCTCGAGCGATCGCGTCGGTGGTCCACTGCGCGTCGACGTAGGTGTCTTTTCCGCCATAGGCCACCGACAACGGTGCTGAAAGTCGTTGCTGCGGAAGCGACCACGCCGAGATCAGCTTGTGCAACTGTGCTGCAGCCGCCGGTGTCGCCGGTGCCAAGTCGGTTGGCTGCAAGGCTTGGATCGCGGCTGTGCGATCCGAGACCTTGGGCCCCGAACACGCAGACAGCACATCCCAGTATTTGTCGGCGGCGCCATGGCGGAATTCGTCGCGGTTGAGGTCGCTGTGCAGGCGCGCAAGTGACTCGATGATGGCTTGAAACGCCGCCATCTGATCAACGGTCAGCGTGCCTGCCTGCGCCTTGTTCACCATCCCTGAAACATCGATCGCAGGTGAGTACGCGACCGCACCGACGAGGTCGAGATCCGGTGCGTAGGTGCCGGCCTGTTCGTCCGCCGCCCATGCCGCCCCGCCGCCCTGCGATCCGCCGACTGCCACCCAGCGGTTGGAGACGTTCTTGAAGGTATGGCGCAATGCGCGCACGGAGTCGATCATGTTCAGGCCCGCGGTTCGCGCATCGGTATAGGGATGCACACCGGGTGATCCCAGACCCTGGTAATCGGGCAACGCCACGGCGTACCCGTTCTTGACGAATCCCGCGACGGGCGTCGAAAGGCCTAACAATGTGTCCGACAGCGACGGCGCGCAGGCTTCGTCAATGCCGGTTGTGCCGTGACCAAGGGCCACTACCGGCCAGCCACCTTCGGGGGGCTCGCCCAGCGGCGTGAACACCGCTCCCGATACGACGGTCTCGCGCCCGGTGTCTCCGGATGTGGACCGGTATTCGACGCGGGCGGCTTGAAGTACCTTGCCTTCCTCGGTGCGGACGAGGGGCGGCATCGTCATCGCGCTCACCAGCGACCCAGGTCCTGACCCGGTCAGATCGGCAGTCTGGATCGGCACCGGGTCGCCCCCGGCACCTTGTTTGGTGTGCTCGAGCAACCGCACACCGAACTTCCATACCAGCGGAACGGACGCGATCACCAGCACGACTGCTGCAACGGAGCTGACCCACAGCACCGCTCTACGCATTACGCCCACCTGGCGCGATAGCGCTTCGCCCAGTTCATTGCGGGTTGCTCGACGAGATAGTAGGTAATCGTCGACACCACAAGCGTGACGATGAGAACCACGACGACATTCCGCAGCATCCCCGGCACCGAATCGCCTGCCATCAACCCCCAGCGGCCCAGCAGGAGCATCAACGGGAAGTGCCACAGGTACGCCGACAGCGACACCTTGCCCACAAACCGCAGCGGCGCACTGTCGAGATGGCGCGCGATGGCTGAGTCCTGCCCACGTACCAGCGGCGCGACGATGACGAGGAGCGCCAAGCTGCAGAGGACCGCAATGGCAGTGGTGGCGAAGTGGCTGGCGAATTTCAGCAGCAGCGCCGTAGCCACGAGACTCGGGATCAGACCAAGCGCGCTGTACAGCCTCACTCGCCGACTCAGTCGCTCACGCACAGCATCCTGTTCCATCGCGACGATCAGCACCGCGGCCAGCATTCCGAACGCGAAGGTGTCGGCGTTGGTGAGCAGGCTCTTGGTGAAAACGGCAACCCAGTTGGGTCCCCATTCGATCAGCAGGCGATCGGTGAGGCCCGCACGCTCAACCATCAGCGGCACGAAAGACCGTCCGATGAAGCTGATCACGATCAGGATGAGCGGCGCGACCATGGCCAGCAGCAGTGGCCGCATCGACGTCCTCTTGCGCAGCTCGAACAACATCCACCCGAGCAGCGGCACGCACACGTAGAAGGCGTATTCGAGCGTCA
>DATFCF010000717.1:0-4283 GCA_035253445.1 Mycobacterium sp. | reverse complement strand
CGCATCATTTCGGCGGTTTGGGCAAGCCCGTGGCCGAGCACGCGTGTCACGGCGATCACCTGCTCGCGGCTCAATCCCCTGTCGAGGAAGATTCTGGCGTGTGCGGCGGCCTCACCGTCGGCACGCAGATGAACGGCCGCGTCGGGATCCTGCGCCCAGGGCAGGCCCATCGCGCGCTGAACCGCCTCCAGCAGCTCGAGGTCGATACCGGTGTCTTCGCAGATCTGCCGAGCAGAAACATAGACACCGTCATCTCCGACGATGCGACCGGCCGGCATGAGAATCGGTGACACCTCGGCCCGGATCTGCTCGACGGTGAAGCCTTTTTCGACAAGCCACTCGATGAGTTCGACGCGATCGGCGCGTGCCTGGCCCTCGAGCCCGTCGAGGAGCCCCGTCGACTCGATGTTGACATCATCGGCCACGGGCTCAACGTATACCGGTGGTGCTGTTGTATATAGCAGTAATGCGGCGGTGGACTATCGGCGTCGCGCTGGCACTCGCAGTGGTGGTGGCGCTCGCGATCAGCGGCTATTACCTGGTGAATTCGCGATCGTTCCAGTTGGCCGGTCGGCTGGTGGAGCGGATCGACACGACCGAGAAGATCGTCGCTTTGACCCTTGACGACGGTCCCGGGCCGTTAGCGCCCGACGTGTTGCAGATACTCGCCGAGGCCGGCGTTCCGGCGACCTTCTATCTGAACGGCCGGGACTTGGCCGCCCATCGGGAGTCCGGCAGGGCGATTGCAGCAGCTGGACACGAGATCGGGAACCACACCTACTCACACCGGCGGATGGTGTTCGTGTCACCAGACACGGTTGCGCAAGAGGTGCAACGGACCGACGACGAGATCCGCAGGACCGGATATCGAGGGCCGATCACTTTCCGCCCGCCGTACGGCAAGAAGCTGTGGACGTTACCGACGTACCTCGCCGATCACGACCGGACAACCGTGACCTGGGACGTCGAACCTGATTCCGCGCAGCACGCCAACGCCGACCAGATCGTCGCGGAGACGGTCGACGCGGTGCGCCCGGGTTCGATCATCCTGTTGCACGTGATGTACGAGGGCCGGGCCGCATCGCGGGCGGCGATCCCGCGCATCGTCGCCGCACTACGCGCCGACGGCTACCGCTTTGTCACTGTCTCCGATCTGATTACACGATGACCTCGCCGCTGCTGCACGGCTTGCCGCCGATCATCGGCGACGCTCCACGGGTGCTGGTTCTCGGCAATATGCCCAGTGCGATGTCGTTGGCCGCCGCGCAGTATTACGGGAATCCGCGCAACGCGTTCTGGCCGATCATGGGTGCGATCTTCGGGTTCGACGCTGTGGCGCCGTACGACGTGCGCACGTCGGCGCTGCAGGCGCACGGCGTCGCGGTGTGGGACGTGCTGCGATCATGCCGCCGCGCCGGCAGCCTGGATTCCGCAGTCGAGTCAGACAGCATGGTGCCCAACGATTTTCACGCCTTGTTCGATGCCCACCCGACAATCCAGCGGGTGATGTTCAACGGCGCTGCGGCGGAGAAGAACTTCAACCGCTTGGTCCGCGTCCACACGGACCGCAGGTTTGTCCGCCTGCCCTCGACCAGCCCGGCGCAAACCATGCGCTACGAGGACAAACTCGCGGCGTGGCGCGTCATCGTCGATTCATGAGACCGGCGGGCGGCGGTGTGCCCATGGCCGTGCCTTCTCAAGCTGGCCCGCCAACGACAGCAGCGTCGCCTCGCCGAATGGCCTGCCCACCAACTGGATCGACGTCGGCACGCCAGTAGGGTCCGATCCCCACGGCACCACCGCTGCCGGTTGGCCGGTCACGTTGAACAACGCCTGGAACGGCACGCGAGCAGCGACCAGCGCCAGCGTCGACATCGCACCGCGTTTTTGGTATGCCCCGATTCGAGACGGGCCCATCGCGGTGCCCGGCGTGATGACCACGTCGACATCGTCGTAGATCGTCAGGATCCGTTCGGCCACTTGGCTTTCAGCAGCCCTGATCCTGTTCATCCGCCGCTGCGAGATCATGCTGCCGATCCTGGCAAAACCGCGCGTGCGAGCATCGAGGCGTTCCGGATGCGGCAGTGTGCGCACGTCGTCGTACACCCCGCGGAAGTAACGAGCCAGGGCGTGTGCCACCGCGTTGGAAGGATAGTCGGGGTCGCGGACGATCACTTCGTGTCCGAGCTCGCGCAGCAGCGCTCCCGCCTCATCGATGGCTGCTCGCTGCGCCTTGCCCACGCGTGCCATCAGCGGTGGAGGCACCTTGGTGCTCAACGCAATTCGCAGCCGTCCCGGCTCGCGCGACGCCGCATCCACGAAACCGCCGTCCGAGGTGGTCACGTCAAGGAAGACCGCGGCGTCCTCGACAGTCCTTGCTATCGGACCGTTCACGCTCAGCCCGTTCCACGCGTCGTCGTGTGGCGCCAGCGGGACCCGGTCTCGCTGTGGCTTCACCCCGAACAGACCACACCACGTCGACGGGATCCGGATCGAGCCCATGCCGTCGGAACCCAGCGCCATCGACGCCAGGCCGCCGGCCACCGCTGCGCCGCTGCCACCACTGCTGCCGCCCGGCGTGTAGTCGGTGTTCCATGGATTGCGCGTCGCACCGAACGTGACCGTCTCGGTGAACGACCAGATCATCATCTCCGGCACCGCGGTCTTGCCGAGGATCACCGCGCCCGCGTCGCGCAGCCGGCGCACCACTTCGGCGTCCTGTGTGACAGCCGGCCCGTGCGCCGCGGTGCCGTATGTCGTGACCTCGCCCGCGACGTCGACGTCGTCCTTGATCGCGATCGGCACACCGAGCAGCGGCAACCGCTCCCCCGCGTTCAGCCGGTCCTGCGCGACGCCCGCCTCCTGACGTGCGGAGTCTGCGAGCACGACGCGGTATGACCGCAGTTCGCGATCGAGCCGGGCGATGCGGTCGAGGTACAGCTCGAGAAGTTCGGGGGCGGTGATGCGGCCGGCCGCCAGCATGCGTGCCTGCTCGGCGGCGCCGGCGAGGGCGAGGTCACGAGGATCCACGGCCGCAGCGTACGGCTCAGCCGCCGTGCGTGGCGGCGTATTCACCCGGTGTGCAGGCGAGCATGGCACGGAAGTCGTTGATGAAATGCGCCTGGTCGTACCAGCCGAGGCGGATGGCCAGGTCGGCGAAGTCGACGCCGGGACGGCTCTCGATCTCGAGTGCGGCCTGCTGTAGGCGATAGCGGCACAACACCCATTTGACCGGGACGCCGACGTAGCGACGGAACACGCGCTGGGTGGTGCGTGCGCTCCACGGCGAATGCTGCATGACGTGCTCGACGCGATGCAGCCGATCGTCGTCGCGAATCCGGTCGACCAGCCGCGTGAGCATCACGTACGTCGGGTCGAGTTCGGTGGGGCCAGCGGCGATGAACTCGTCCAGTTGCGTGGCCGCGGCATCGGCGTCATCGTCGAGATGAATTGGCTTGCCGAACAATTCGTCGTCGACGGGCCTCACACGTCCGGTCATCGCGGCGGCGTCCCGGTCGAACCTGGCGGCGAAAGCGCCGGGCCGGAACCTTGCGCCGACGACCGCCCCGCGCTCGCTGATCGTCGTGCGGAACACCCGCTCCACCACACCGTGCACCAGCGTGTTCGGCAGCGCGAAGCCATGACGCGCGCCGTCGTCGCCCCACTCATGTGTGACGTGCATCGAGGGGAAGGTGATGACGGCGCTGTCGAAGGGGCTCTGCTCGCGCAGATCCCAGCGCACCGACCAGAAGTGCTCGACGAACCTGGCCGCCGCGTCCGACGGCGCCCACCGGTCGAGGTCGAACGCCGACGTGCTGGTGGCCCGGCCGACGAGGCCGCGCATGGGCGCTGCTTCCGATGAGCCCCTTGCGCGAAGAGCAGACGGCGCAGTCGTGTTCTTCCAGGCACCCATGAGAACCAGGCTACGAAACCGTGAGCTAGTCGATCCGGATGACGTACGTGCCGTCTTCGTCGCGCTCAACCCGCCGATCCGACGTGTTCACCCAGACGACTGGTTCGCTTGGTGTGCCGACGAATGCGCTCGACATTCCGCCGCCCGGCTGGAGATAAACGCTCCACTCCTCACCCGGCGAGAAGATGGTCAGGACCTCTTCACCGGTCGTGCGGCGAATCGACAGTGTGTGGGCGTTTTCGTCCTGTAGCGCCGCATCATCCTCGTCGGATTCGTCGGCGAGTTCGTCGTCAAGGTCTAGGTCGTCGTGCATGCGGCTCAGCGTAGCGATGCCGCGGGTGATCAATAGAAGTAGAGGTTGGAACCTCCG
>DATFCF010000716.1:0-3948 GCA_035253445.1 Mycobacterium sp. | reverse complement strand
AGACGGCCTGAAGGTCGGCTACCACAAGGTCGCTCACCGCTCGGTCTCGGGCGGCCTGTTGGAAGCCGTCAAAGAGCTGGAGGCCGACGTTCTGGTCCTCGGCTCGGCGGCCGACGGCAAGTTCGGACAGGTGGTGATCGGGTCGACGGCGGACCGGCTTCTGCACTCGTCGCCGGTTCCGATGGCGATCAGCCCGCGCGGCTACCGTGGTTCCAAGGCCGGCGGGCTGTCGCGGATGACGTGCGCCTATCCCGGCACACCAGAGTCACTTCATGTGGTGGAACGCGTTGCGGCACTTGCCGAACGGCTGGATGTCCCGATGCGGGTGGTTACGTTCGCCGTTCGCGGCCGCACAATGTATCCACCGGAGGTGGGCCTGCGCGCCGAAGATTCGATCCTCGAGGCATGGGCGTCACATGCCCGAGAACTGTTGACGCAGTTGAAGTCCGACGGCATCGTCGGCGAGGACGTGGTGTTGCAGGTCGTCACCGGCAACGGCTGGGATCAGGCGCTCGACGCCGCCGACTGGCAGGACGGGGAGCTGCTCGCCATCGGAACGTCGCCGTCGGGCGGGATTGCCAGGGTGTTCCTCGGGTCCCGCGGTACGAAGATCCTGCGGCACAGCCCGGTGCCGGTCTTGGTGCTGCCCGGCTGATCCGCGCGAGCTGTCAGTACTTCATGGTGCCGCGGTCGACGGCGATCTGACTGCCCGATATCGTGGCCGACCCGTCACCGGCCAGCCAGGCCACCACGTCGGAAACCTCTTCGGGCGTCATGAATTCCTGAAGCCCCTTCTTGCCCTCGTGATTGACCGGGTGCAGCGGCATCGGCGCGAACGCGTGCAGATAGCTCGGATACTTGGAGAAGATGGCCATCATCGCTTCCTTCTCCACCATCGGCGTCTCAATCGAGTACGGATGAATGGAGTTGACTCGGATGCCGAACTCGCCCGCCTCCAGAGCCAACGAATTGGTGAGCGCCACAAGACCATGTTTGGACGCGGCATAGTGGGCGTTGCCCGGGGTGGCCTTGAGCCCTGCCGACGAGCTGACGATGATGATCGACCCGCCGTTGCCTGCCTCGATCATTGCCGGGACGGCCGCGCGTACCGTGCGCCACGTGCCGTTGAGATTGATGTCGATGACGGTGTCCCACTGCTCTTCTGACATCTCCCAGACCCGGCCCCAGCTGAGCACCCCGGCGTTGGCAACCAGGATGTCGAGACGGCCGAACTGCTCGACGCCGTCGGCCACCACCTGCTGCAGCGCGGCCAGGTCGCGGACGTCCACCTCGCGGGCAAGCACTTTGCGGCCGGTGGCTTCCACCCCCCGCACCGTCTGCGCCAGCTCCTCGGATGTGCCGAGCGGGTAGGTGATGGTCTCCGAGACCGGGCCGCAGACGTCGATGGCGATGATGTCGGCGCCTTCGCTGGCCAACCGGATCGCGTGAGCCCGGCCCTGACCGCGCGCGGCCCCGGTAACGAATGCCACTCGCCCCTCCAGGGGTCCTCCAGTTGCCGTCACCGCAGCTCCTTTCGTGAGGCTGCGGACCAGGCTAACAGGCGAACTGAAACGTGTTCTAGTGGCAGCGTCAGTCCACCGGGTCACGCGTGATCGGGCAGGTCATGCAGTGCCCTCCGCCGCGGCCCCGGCCCAGCTCGGCGCCGACGATCGTGATAACCTCGACGCCGGCGCGGCGCAGCAACGTGTTGGTGTGGGTGTTGCGGTCGTAGGCGAACACCACACCCGGTTCGACGGCGACGAGATTGTTGCCGCTGTCCCACTGCTGGCGTTCCGAGTCGTATTTCGTGCCACCGGTTTCCACCACCCGCAACGCCTTGAGCTCGAGCGCATCGGCGACCACTTCGACGAACGGCTTGGTGGCCTCCTCCACTTCGACACCCGGGTCGGCGTCGCTCGGATGCAGGACGAACGTCTGCACCGAATCCACGATGTCCGGATACAGCGTGACGACGTCTCGATCGGCGAACGTGAACACGGTGTCCAGGTGCATGGCCGCGCGCAGCTTGGGCATCCCGGCGACGATCACCTTGTTAACCGCGTTCTCGGCGAACAGCTTGGCCGCCACCTGAGTGATGGCTTGGCGTGACGTGCGTTCGCTCATCCCGATGATGACGACACCGTTCCCGGGCACCAGCACGTCGCCGCCCTCGATCGTCGACATCCCCCATGACTGTTCCGGGTCGCCCCACCACACGGTCGATCCGACGAAGTCGGGATGGAACTCGTAGATGGCCTTCATCAGAAGCGTCTCGTCGTGCCGTGCCGGCCAGAACAGCGGGTTGAGCGTCACCCCTTGGTAGATCCAGCAGGTGGTGTCGCGGGTGTACAGCGTGTTGGGCAAGGGCGGCATCAGGTACTCGGTGACGCCGGTGGCTTCCCGCGCCAGCGCGCGGTAGCCCGATTGAATCTCGGCGGGCAGATCCCGAGTCGACATGCCGCCGATCAGCAACTCCGTGAGTCGCCGGGTGGTCAACGAGTCCAAGAACGCGCGCGTGTCGTCGACAAGCCCCAAGCCGACTTCGTTCGGAACGATTTTGCGGTCCAACAACCAGGATTTGGCTTCTGGATTGTCCATCGTCTCGGCCAGGAGGTCGTGCAGCTCCACCACCTCGACGTCGCGCTCGCGCATCTTGTCGATGAAGTCGAAGTGGTCGCGACGCGCGTTCTGCACCCACAGCACGTCGTCGAAAAGCAGTTCGTCACAGTTGGTCGGAGTGAGTCGCTCGTGCGCCAGACCCGGCGAGCACACCAATACCTTCCTCAGCTTGCCGACCTCGGAGTAGACGCCGTAGCCGGCGGACGGATTCGCCACTTGTCGTTCCTCTCACCCAGTGGGCCGCTAGATTTCGATCGCCCCCGTTGCCAAGGACACCACAGCCGCGACCGCGCCGAGGACGATCACGCCGAACAGCACCGCCTCGACGGGCCGGAACACGCGTAGTCCGCGTTCCCGCCGCGCCTTGACATAGAGCGCGGCCGCGGGCGCATACAAAATGCAGGACAGCAGGAGCTTGTCGACACCCGCGGCGTATATCAGAAACAAGGTGTACACCGTCGCCACCCCGGCGATGACCATGTCTGGAACAAGCGATTTGCCGTTGCCGTACGTCTCACGAGTCGCGGTCAACTTCAACGCATAGGCCGCCGCGAGGAGATAGGGGATCAGGGACAGCGCGGCGGTGAGGTCCAGCATGAAATCGAGTGCGTCGGCGGCGAACAACAAAGCGACGAGTAGCAGCGAAATCAACCCGGCCGCCATGACCAGCGCGGTGACGGGTGCGCCGTGGCTGTTGGTACGGGCCATGAAGCGCGGCATGTCGTCCGACTTGGCGGGAATGTAGAGAACCTCGGCGGCCATCAAGGTCCAGGCAAGGTAGGCACCCAACACCGACACGATGACGCCGACGCGGATGAAGATCGATCCCCAATGTCCGACGATGGATTCCAGCACCGCAGCCATGGACGGCTGGCTGACGCCGGCCAATTCGTTCTGGGGCATGACGCCGTACGACATCAGCGTGACCAGAGCGAAAACACTGAGCACACTGAGGAACCCGATGACCGTGGCGCGTCCTACGTCCTCCCGCTTGCGTGCCATTCGCGAGTAGACACTGGCACCCTCGATACCCAGGAAGACGAACACGGTGATCAGCATCGTGTCACGCACCTGTGCGATCAGCGATTTCGCCGGCATGTCGGCGCCGCCGAAGAAGTTCTCGGAGAACTGCTCGAAGTTGAAGAAGAACACCATGATCAGGAGCGCCGCGAGCAACGGCACGATCTTGGCGATGGTGACGACGGTGTTGATGAAAGCGGCCTGCTGGACACCGCGCAGGATCAGGAAATGGAATGCCCAAACGCCCGCGAGCGAGACGACGATGGCGATGATGGTGCTGCCATCGCCGAAGATCTCGGGAAAGAACCG
>DATFCF010000715.1:0-2354 GCA_035253445.1 Mycobacterium sp. | reverse complement strand
CCGCACCGGGTAGCCGAGGTCGCGCAGGCGTTCCACATCGCGGCGCACGCTGCGACCCGTCACGCCGAGCCTGTCGGCGAGCTCGTCACCCGTCCACACCCGCCGCGACTGCAACAACCCGAGAAGCTGCAGCACCCGGCTCGTCGTTTCCGCCATGCGATCACCTTGTCGCGCTTATAGGACCGAAACTGTCCTATGTGCATGTCAGGCTAGTCGCATGAGCCCGAAGACCACGCAATACAGCCTGATCACCCAGCTCGCCGACCAGCTCGACTGGCACTGGACGCAGCAGCTGAGGCCACGACTCGACGGCCTCACCAACGACGAATACCTCTGGGCGCCGGTGCCCGACTGCTGGACGGTTCATCCGGACGGCGGTATCGACTTCGCCTATCCGGAGCCGGAGCCCGCGCCATTCACGACAATCGCGTGGCGGCTGGCGCACGTGATCGTCGGCGTCTTCGCGATGCGCAACCACTCCCACTTCGGCGGGCTGCCCGCGGACTACCAGAGCTGGAAGTACGCCACCGACGCCGCGACCGCGCTGCGTCAGCTCGACGACGAATATGCACGATGGATCGCCGGCGTGCGCAGCCTGTCCGAAGATGACTTGCAGCGGCCATGCGGTCCGGCCGAAGGACCTTACGCCGACTACCCTTTTATCGCGCTGGTCCTGCACATCAGCCGAGAGGTCATCCACCACGGCGCCGAAATCGCCTGTATCCGAGATCTTTACGTTCACACCAACCAACAGAAGGGCAACTAGCGATGGTCGGAACGCCTCTACCCGCCGCGGGCGAACAGCAGTCCTTGATCGAATTCCTCCGGTTCAATCAGAACGCGTTCTTCGCGGTGGCCTACGGCCTGACCGACGACCAGGCGCGGTCAACACCGTCGGTCAGCACACTGTCCGTCGGCGGCCTCATCAAGCATGCCGCCAATGTTCAGAAGGGCTGGGTGGAGCGGGTGCAGTTTGCGCCGGATTTCCCTCCGAAGGACGAGCGCCCTGTGGAAGAGATCATGGCCGAATACGCCGACGAGTACGTGATGCGCGGCGACGAGACGCTTGACCAGTTGCTCGACAAGCTGAGGAAACAAAACGACGAGACGCTGCGGGTTTTCGCCGAAGCCGATCTCGATACACCGGTGCCGGTGCCGCACGACGTGCCCTGGTTCCCGCAGGACATCGACCAGTGGTCGGTGCGCTGGGTCGGGCTGCACCTCATCGAGGAGCTGACACGCCACGCCGGGCACGCCGACATCATTCGCGAATCTGTCGACGGCGCAACGATGTACGAGCTGATGGCCGGTGCCCAGGGCTGGCCTGAGACAGATTGGATCAAGCCCTGGAAGCCGCGTGAGGGCGCGACGAGTGGCTGACCACTCTCGAGCAGACCCACGTCCTCCTCTCCGCTGACCCGGTAGACAGGAGGGATGCAGACCCGAAGCGGCACCGCTGCCTGCGGTCCGGTCGAGCTCTTCTACGAAGACCTCGGCGACCCGGGTGACCCGGCCGTGGTGCTGATCATGGGCGTCGGCGCGCAGTTGCCGATGTGGCCGGACGGTTTCTGCGCTCAGCTGCTCAATCGGTGCTATCGGGTGATCCGCTTCGACCATCGCGACACCGGTCTGTCGACGAAGTTGCGTGGCCAACGCGCCAAAGGCTCGGTCTATCCGCGAGTGCTGCGCTACGTCGTCGGGCGGAAAAGCGCGGTGCCGTACACGCTCGTCGACCTGGCCGACGACGTCAAAAGCCTGCTTGATCACCTCGCCATCGACCGTGCCCACGTGGTCGGTGCGTCGATGGGCGGCATGATCGCGCAGGTGCTGGCGGGCAGTCACCCCGACCGAGTGGCGTCGCTGGGCATCGTCATGTCGAGCTCGGGCCAGCCGTTGTCGGCGCTTCCGCGGTTGCGGGTGATCAGGCGGGCGTTCTGCGCGCCGGCCAAAGACGCGCCGCCCGAAGAGCGGCTGGCATTCGAGGTTCGCAACATCTCGATCATCAACGGCCCCAACTTCTTGCCGCCGATCGCTGACTTGCGCCGCCGCGTGGAGGAGCTGCGCGCTCGCAGCGACTACCCGCAGGGCATGCTGCGGCAGTTCGACGCCATTCTCGGTACTGGCAGCCTGGTGAAATACGCGCGGAAGATCACTGCGCCGACCGTCGTGGTCCACGGCTCGCAGGATCCGATGGTCCGGCCGCGCAACGGCCGTAACCTGGCCCGCGTCATCGACGGCGCGCGCTATGTCGTCGTCGACGGAATGGGCCATGATCTGCCCGAACCGGTGTGGCGACCGGTGGTCGAGGCGCTGACGGAGAACTTCGGCCCGGTGCACTCGCCGAAATAGAATTC
>DATFCF010000714.1:0-2399 GCA_035253445.1 Mycobacterium sp. | reverse complement strand
CTGATGACCGCCAACAAGTTCGCCGGCGTGATGCCGATGACTCTGCGGCTGTTCCTGCGACGGCCCAGTAACGTCCCCGACGCCCTACTCGGGATCTGGCGCCGCGTGTGGACCGTGCTTCTGGCGATCCTCCTGACGATCCCCGCACTGTTCGTCACCGGATACGCGCTCAACACGGACGTTCCGGTGTGGATCATCGGATTGATCACCAGTGCCGTGGTCTTGGTGTTCTGGTTCGGGCTGTACCGCATGGTGGCGAACGCGTTGGTCAACAGCACCACGACCTCCCTCGTCGACGTCGCTCGCTACCTGGACACGACGCCGTACTCATATGCGGCACGGCGAGCCATTCGAGGCGGTTTGGTCGACCTGCTGCATGCACTTCACGACGGCCGCTACTCACGCATCGTCGTGGTCGCCCACGGCGTCGGCACCTACATCACGTACGACGCGCTGAATGCATTCTGGGCGGAACCGCACAAACTGCACGCCGGGCCACCGCTGAACAGCCTCGAGGAGGCCGCCGACCGGCTCATCGCTGACGGCGATAAAGACGGCGCTCTGGATGATTTCCAGAACCTGCAGTTCGCACTATGGCAGGTTCTCCGGCGACACGGAAACCCCTGGCGTATAACCGATTTCGTTACCGTCGGCGCACCGATGAGCCTTGCCGACCAATTGGTCACCCGGCCCGGACTCTCCAGCGGACTCAAGAAATCCGACGGCGTTCGCAGGCGCGAACTGTTCGACGGGCTGGTACGTCGCGGCGTGCTGGTTCAGTGCCCACCACGGTCCGAAACGCAGCCCGTCGAAGGCACTGACCAGACTCGGGTGAGCTACGGCTGGCACGAACGTGACGCGCGCGAGGTGCTCGGTTCCCAATCCCCCTTCGTCGTCACGCGCTGGACGAACCTGTGGTTTCCCGTGATTCGGGGCAGCCTGAAAGGCGATTGGTTCGGCGGCGAGTTGCGCTCGCTGTTCGGTGCCGGCATCCGCGACATCGAGATAAGCGGCAACCGGCCCGACCGGTTCAAACGCGGATCGGCGCACAACGAGTACTTCAGACATCCCGACAAGGGCGATCAAGGCGACTTCGCCTGGCATCTGCGCGAGACGCTGGCGTTGCAGACCCACGTCGTGCACTCCGATGAGGTCTGCTCCGCTCTGGGCGTAACCCGCGACTGACTCACGCCCATTTAGCTGCCAAATTGCTGGGTACGCTGGACCCCATGAATGGCGCCTTGGTCGTCCTTATCCTTTTGGTCGTCGTCGCTATCGGCGTGGCCGTCTATGCCTCGTCGAAAGCATCGGGCAAGCGCAGCGCGGCGTCGCTCGCCGATGCGAAGGCCGACGCCCGTCGCGTCATCGAACGCCTCGGCGGGCAAGTGCTCAACCTGACCGGCACCGACGACGCATCCAAGCAGGCGATGGCCGACGCGTCGGAGAGATACACCGCCGCATCATCGGCTGTCGACCAGGCGACGACTGCCCGACAGGCGTTGCTGGCCAAGGAAAGCGCGCTCGAAGGCCTCTACTACGTCCGCGCGGCCCGCACCGCGATGGGCATGGATCCCGGTCCTGAGCTCGAAACGCTGGAGGGTCAGCGGTCGGCGGGCAACGTGACCGAGGACCGGCGGGTCAACTTCGAGGGCCGCGAGATCGAGGCGTCGCCGGCTCCGTCCGAGCGCACCCCGAACTACTACCCCGGCGGCCGCGTGGCAGGCCGTCCGGTGCCGGCCGGCTGGTATTCGGAGCCGTGGTGGAAACCCGCGCTGGTGGCCGGCGCGTGGGGCATCGGCTCGGTGCTGCTGTTCGACGCGATGTTCTCCGGCATGCACGGCAGCGGCTACGAGCAAGGCTTCGCGGAGGGCCATGACCAAGGCTTCGACCAGGGTCAGGACGCCGGCGCCGACTACCAGGCAGACGGCGGCGGTGATGGCGGCGGCTGGGACGGCGGTGGATCCGACGGCGGCTGGGGCGGCGACTTCGGCGGAGGCGATTTCGGGGGCGGCGACTTCGGCGGCTTCTGACGCACAGTGTCGGCCTACGTCATCTCCGAAGTCGAGGTGCTCGACGAGCCGACCTTCAACCGATATCGCGCGCTGGCTCAGGAGTCGATCTTGGAGTACGGCGGACGATATGTGGTGCGAGGGGCGTTGCCTGAAGCAGCCGAAGGTGATTGGCCGCCGCAGCGGCGGTTGGTCGTCGTGGAATTTCCGGACAAGGATGCCGCACGGCGTTGGTATTCGTCGGAGTCGTACGCCGAGGCGCTCGCCATACGCGACCGGGCGTTACGCCGACGCCTGTTGTTCGTCGACGGGCTCTGACGTATCGCGCGCTGAACAGTCGTCAGAACCCTGGGTGGACGACGCAGCCCATCGAAGTCACTACGGAATCAC
>DATFCF010000713.1:0-3053 GCA_035253445.1 Mycobacterium sp. | reverse complement strand
CCCGGCCTAAACCGCCGGGCTTTTTCTTTGCCCCTTGCAATTCGTCAAGAAATGAACTAGGACCCAAAGCATAAGGACCGCGCCGGTCCTAAGCATGCCCTCTACGCGCCGTGGAGGCTCAGTGATGACCAGATCGCGATTGTCGCGGTGGTCGCCATTTAGGAGCCTTCTGTTGGCCGATACCGTACTCAACTCGCAAAGCAGTATCCCAAGCCCGGTCTACAATCAGGCGGGCACGACTGTGGATGCTTATGTTGGCGGGTTGTCGAGCGTTCCTACGACTATCAATCGAGAATCCCAGCGCACTGTAGTTGAGTTTGCCTCTGGTGCAGGCTCGTACGTGACGCTGCCGTCAGGCGCGGACCCTGGTGATGAGGTGCTGTTCTTTTACGACAGTGGCGTCAGCAATAGCCCCGTCGCATACCCCCCGTCCGGTGAGCAATTCCAAGGTGGATACACCAGCGCGAAGACTGGCCGGTACTTCATGAAGATATCGTCCTCGACATGGGGAGTCTTCCAGTGAGACGGCATGTAAGGGCTACAGGAGAGGTTCATGACTAACACCCTAGCATCTCCCACGATGGGGTTTCAGTTGTTCGACCGGAACGGCCAGTCAGCGCCGACCGGAGGGCAGACCGCGGTCTGGATCGCATCAACCGATGCCAGCCAGATTTTCCGCGGCGACCCCATCGTCACGTCGAGCGCGGGCGGCACGAACAATTCTGGCGCCTACATTACCGCGCCCGCATCCGGCAACGGTTTCATTCGCGGCGTGTTCCAAGGCTGCTTCCAGTATCAGCCGAGCGCGGGCCGCGTAGTCTGGAGCAACTTCTACAATGGCTCTGTGACCGGATCGACCGGTGACGTGAAGTGCTACATCGTCGATGACCCAGACGCGCTGTTCCTGGTGCAGGGGTCGACGGGCGGCACGATCAGTTCCTCTCTGGTCGGACTCAACTTCGGCTTCACGATGAATTCGTCGACCGGCAACACCACCACCGGCTACTCGAATGTCGCACTGCAGTCCACGACCTTCGGTTCGACTGCCACATATCCGTGGCGCGTCGTCGACTTCTTCTCGGCCTACGCACCGGGCGTCGGCAACGGTCCGGTCAACTACAATTCCAGCGTCTCGTCGCCGCTGATCAACGGAACGGACAACTCCAACCCCGCAAACATGGTGATCGTGCGCCTCAACAATTGCGACCGCATGTCGCTGACGGCCAAGAGCACGTAAGGAGGACATGATCCATGCCCGTAGCACTCTCACAGATCAAGGACCTCCTGCTCCCCGGATTGTGGGGCATCGATGGCCGCTACCCCATGATCGAGCGGCAATGGCCGCAGATCTTCAAGCAGGTCGATTCGAACATGGCGCTGGAGCGCCGGGCCGCGATGCGGTTCCTCGGATACGCCCAGCTCAAGAACGAGGGCGGCCCGACCGCCACCGACAACAACAGCGGCCAGCGCTACATCTACAACGCCCAGCACTTCGAGATCGGGCTGATGTACGCGATCACGCGGCCGGCGATCGACGACAATCTGTACAAGGCGGAGTTCGGCCCGAACAACGACGGCCTGATGGAGGCGTTCAAGGAGACCGAGGAGGTCTACGCCGCCAACATCCTGAACAACGCGACCGTCTTCAATTCGGCGGTGCAGGGCGACGGCGTGTCGCTGATCAACACCGCGCACCCGATCGACGGCGCCACCATCGCCAACCAGCCGTCACCGGACGTCTCGCTCAACGAGACCTCGCTGCTCAACGCGGCGATCACCATCCGATCGACCTGGAAGAACAATGCGGGCCTCAAGATCCACGCCCGTGGCCAGAAGCTGATCGTGCCGGCCGGTCTCGAACCGATCGCGGCGCGCTTGTTCCGCAGCGAACTCCGCGTCGGCACCGGCAACAACGACATCA
Organism: Mycobacterium sp.; assembly: GCA_035253445.1. GTDB lineage: Bacteria > Actinomycetota > Actinomycetes > Mycobacteriales > Mycobacteriaceae > Mycobacterium. The sequence goes on along the minus strand of DATFCF010000713.1, from coordinate 1,132 downwards.
ACGCAGTCCGCGAGATGGAGCAGTCCTTCAAGGACGGCTACATGGTCTACGACTACCTGACGTCGGCCTTCGCCTGGTTCGTGCTCACGAACATCCCCGGCCTGGTGTTCTTCAACCGCAAGTCATTCGAGACCGACATGAGCGTGGAGTTCTCGACGGACAACCTGCTGGTCAAAGGCTACCAGCGCTACGTTCCGAGCTACTATGACTGGCGCCACATTTACGGCACGTTCCCGACCTCGTGATGGCGGAGGGATGAACTCATGACCATCACCGCATATTCCGGTCCCGTCGTTTCCTTCGGCGTCACCTTGTCGTCGACTGGCAACGGCCTGACCGGCAACGATCTTGAGCACAACTCTCAGCGCGCGCCCGACATCTCCGATCTCGGTCACGCGATGATGGATCCGCGGCAGGCTTACGCCTACCAGCCTGGCAGTGGCGTGACCCTGGAAACGTTCAGCTTCTATCGCGGCGTGGCCACGGTGGACTATGTGCCGGCGGCGATCACCAACACTGCCAGCGCCTTTGTACCACTGACCACCGTTGCTACTGGGGTCTCCGGTGCATTTACGCTGACGGCGGCATCCTCGGCGAATGGCACGTATTCGACCACGATCATCGCTCCCGAGACCGGAAGGGTCAGTGAGGCGCTGATCGCCATCGATTCAACGGCGGCCTATGTCACTTTCGGCACGGACGGCACCGTCGTGGCATGGAATCCCGGTGCTGGCACCGGCCGCAACATCACGATCAACAAGTCCAGCAACCTCGACGCCGGTACCTATACGGTCTATGGCCGCGATATGTACGGCTTCAAGATGACCGAGCAGATCACGTCCAGTTCGTCGAAGAATGTGTTCGGGGTGAAGGCATTCAAGTACATCTCCTCGATCACCAACACGACCACGCCGACATCGACCAGCGTCAGCATCGGCTTTGGCGACATCTACGGCTTCCCGTTCGCGGTGCCGTATTGCGGCGCGAACACGGACGTTCGGGTATTGGCTTCGGCCTATTCGAGCGCCGTCGCGGTCGCGCTGTCTTCCGCCAACGTTGCGCTGGCGTCGACTGCTGCCACGCAGACTTCGACCACGCCAGACGTCCGCGGCACCTATGCCTCATCGACCGC
>DATFCF010000712.1:0-5078 GCA_035253445.1 Mycobacterium sp. | reverse complement strand
GGCCACGAGGTCGAGATCGCCATGCAGTGGAACGCCGGCTACTCCGAGTCGGTGCATACGTTCGCCAACACGATCAACACCCATGAGGGCGGCACGCACGAAGAGGGTTTCCGCGCGGCGCTGACCAGCGTGGTGAACAAGTACGCCAAGGACAAGAAGCTGCTCAAAGAGAAGGACCCCAACCTCACCGGTGACGACATCCGCGAGGGTCTGGCGGCGGTCATCTCCGTCAAGGTGGCTGAACCGCAGTTCGAGGGCCAGACGAAAACCAAGCTCGGCAACACCGAGGTGAAGTCGTTTGTGCAGAAGATCTGCAACGAGCAACTCAGCCACTGGTTCGAAGCTAACCCGGCGGAAGCCAAAACCGTTGTCAACAAGGCAGTCTCGTCGGCGCAGGCGCGCATAGCGGCGCGCAAGGCCCGCGAGCTGGTGCGTCGGAAGAGCGCGACGGACATCGGTGGGCTGCCAGGCAAGCTGGCGGACTGCCGGTCAACCGACCCGAAAAAGTCGGAACTGTATGTGGTGGAGGGCGATTCGGCCGGCGGCTCGGCGAAGAGCGGCCGGGACTCGATGTTCCAGGCGATCCTGCCGTTGCGCGGCAAGATCATCAACGTCGAGAAGGCCCGCATCGACCGCGTGCTGAAGAACACCGAAGTCCAGGCCATCATCACTGCGCTGGGCACCGGTATTCACGACGAGTTCGACCTCGCCAAGCTGCGCTATCACAAGATCGTGCTGATGGCCGACGCCGACGTTGACGGCCAGCACATCTCGACGTTGTTGTTGACGCTGCTGTTCCGGTTCATGAAGCCGTTGGTGGAGAATGGGCACATCTTCCTGGCGCAACCGCCGCTGTACAAGCTGAAGTGGCAGCGCACCGAACCGGAATTCGCCTACTCCGACCGCGAGCGTGACGGGCTGCTCGAGGCCGGGCAGAAAGCCGGCAAGAAGATCAACAAGGACGACGGCATCCAGCGCTATAAGGGCCTCGGCGAGATGGATGCCAAGGAGCTGTGGGAAACGACGATGGATCCGTCGGTGCGGGTGCTGCGCCAGGTGACGTTGGACGATGCCGCCGCCGCCGATGAGCTGTTCTCCATCCTGATGGGCGAGGATGTCGAGGCTCGCCGCAGCTTCATCACCCGTAATGCCAAAGACGTTCGCTTCCTTGATGTTTAAGTTCAACCACCAATAGGGCTGAAATTACATGACTGATACCACGTTGCCGCCCGGCGACGAAGCAGGAGACCGCATCGAGCCGGTCGACATCCAGCAGGAGATGCAGCGCAGCTACATCGACTACGCGATGAGCGTGATCGTCGGCCGCGCGCTACCGGAGGTTCGTGACGGCCTCAAGCCGGTGCACCGCCGAGTGCTGTATGCGATGTACGACTCGGGATTCCGGCCGGATCGCAGCCACGCGAAGTCGGCGCGCTCGGTCGCCGAGACGATGGGTAACTACCACCCACACGGCGATGCGTCGATCTACGACACGTTGGTCCGGATGGCGCAGCCGTGGTCGCTGCGCTACCCGCTTGTCGACGGCCAGGGCAACTTCGGCTCGCCAGGCAACGACCCGCCGGCCGCGATGAGGTACTGCGTCACAGGTGATGCGTTGGTGCGGTTGCCGTTCGGACAGTCGGTGCGGATCGGTGACATCGTGCCCGGTGCTCGGCCGAACTCTGACAATTTCGTTGACGCCAAGGTGTTGGATCGTCATGGCAATCCTGTGGCAGCCGATCGGCTGTTCCACTCCGGCGATCATCAGACGTACACAGTGCGCACCGCCGAGGGCTATGAGGTCACGGGTACCGCCAACCACCCGCTGCTGTGCTTGGTCGATGTAGCTGGTGTGCCGACGCTGCTGTGGAAACTGATCGAAGAAGTGCGGCCAAACGACCGGGTGGTGATCCAACGAACGCCGCCCACCGAGTTTGGTCCCGGTGATTGGTACGAGACGTTGGAGGCACTCCTCTTGGGCGCCTTCATCAGTGAAGGATTCGTCTCGGAGCGGCGCGCTGGGTTCAACAATCTCGACCGCGACTACTTCAACATGGTGGTGGCTGCCTTCGACACCGTAGTCGGTGGTCCCCGCTACGTTTCGGAGCGGACGATCGTTTCGGGGTCGAACCTTCTCGAACTTGATATCCACAACCTGGAAGCGCTTCGCACGACACGCCTCTCCGATCTCGTGGGCCAGCGGTCGGCGGACAAGGTCGTGCCGGACTGGCTCTGGCATTCCGCGGCGGCGGTGAAGCGCGCGTTCCTACAAGCTCTATTCGAAGGCGACGGATCGTGTTCGGCGCTCCCGCGCAACACGATTCAGATCTCATATTCGACGCGAAGCGGACGCCTCGCCAAAGATGTCCAACAGATGCTGTTGGAGTTCGGCGTAATTTCGCGCCGGTATCTGCACGCGACGGGTGAACACAAGGTGGTTATCACCAACCGCGCCCATGCGAAGCTATTCGCAACCCAAGTTGGCTTCGGTGGGATGAAGCAATCGAAGCTGAAAGCCCTGCTCGATGCTTTGCCGCCCAAGGCTGGGGGCCTGGACACCGATCACGTCCCCGGCCTCGCAATTTTTGTGCGCGCACATGGCGGCGGCTGCTGGACGGACAAGGAGTGGCTGCGCAAGCACAACATCGACCGACTGTCACGGTGGCAGCGTGATGGTGCTGAAATCCTCAGCCACATTGCGGATCCCGACGTCCGCTCAATCGCGTCAGAGTTGACTGACGGGCGTTTCTACTACGCACGCGTCGCGTCGGTGACCAATGCCGGTGTGCAGCCGGTGTACAGCCTGAGGGTCGACACCGAGGATCACGCGTTCATCACCAACGGCTTTGTCAGCCATAACACAGAGGCGCGCCTTACGCCGTTGGCGATGGAGATGCTGCGTGAAATCGACGAGGAGACAGTCGATTTCATCCCGAACTACGACGGGCGTGTTCAAGAGCCCACCGTACTGCCGAGCCGGTTCCCGAACCTGCTCGCCAACGGATCGGGCGGCATCGCCGTCGGCATGGCCACCAACATGCCGCCGCACAACCTGCGTGAACTCGCCGAGGCGGTGTATTGGTGCCTCGAAAACCATGAGGCTGACGAAGAGGCCACGCTGACTGCGGTGACCGAACGCGTCAAGGGTCCGGACTTCCCCACCCACGGCTTGATCGTTGGCTCCCAAGGGATTCACGACACGTACACCACCGGACGCGGATCGATCCGGATGCGTGGCGTGGTGGAGATCGAAGAGGATTCCCGGGGCCGGACCGGCATCGTCATCACCGAGTTGCCGTATCAGGTCAACCACGACAACTTCATCACCTCAGTCGCCGAACAGGTCCGCGACGCCAAGCTCAACGGCATCTCCAACATCGAGGACCAGAGCAGCGACCGGGTCGGGCTACGCATCGTCATCGAGCTCAAGCGCGACGCGGTGGCAAAGGTGGTGCTGAACAACCTCTACAAGCACACGCAGCTGCAGACCAGCTTCGGCGCCAACATGCTGTCGATCGTCGACGGCGTGCCGCGCACGCTGCGTCTCGACCAGCTGATCCGGCACTACGTCAACCACCAGCTCGACGTCATCGTGCGGCGCACCACGTACCGGTTGCGCAAAGCCAACGAGCGCGCCCACATCTTGCGCGGTTTGGTGAAGGCGCTCGATGCTCTCGACGAAGTGATCGCGCTGATCCGGGCGTCGGAGACAGTCGATGTCGCCAGGCAGGGCCTGATCGAGCTGCTCGACATCGACGATATCCAGGCCCAGGCGATCCTCGACATGCAGTTGCGCCGCCTGGCCGCCCTGGAACGGCAGCGCATCGTCGACGACTTGGCCAAGATCGAGGCCGAGATCGCTGACCTCGAAGACATCCTGGCCAAGCCGGAGCGTCAGCGCGCGATCGTGCGCGACGAGCTCAAGGAAATCGTCGACAAGTACGGCGACGACCGCCGCACCCGAATCGTGCCGGCCGACGGCGAGGTTTCCGATGAGGACCTGATCGCCCGCGAAGAGGTCGTTGTGACGATCACCGAAACCGGCTACGCCAAGCGCACCAAGTCGGACCTGTACCGCAGCCAGAAACGTGGCGGCAAGGGTGTGCAGGGCGCAGGCCTCAAGCAAGACGACATCGTCAACCACTTCTTCGTCTGCTCGACCCACGACTGGATTCTGTTCTTCACCACGCAGGGCCGGGTTTATCGCGCCAAGGCCTACGACCTGCCCGAAGCCTCGCGGATCGCGCGCGGCCAGCACGTCGCCAATCTGCTGGCGTTCCAGCCAGAGGAGCGCATCGCACAGGTCATCCAGATCAAGAGCTACGAGGACGCGCCGTATCTGGTGCTCGCCACCCGCAACGGCCTGGTGAAGAAGTCCAAGCTGACCGACTTTGACTCCAACCGTTCCGGTGGCATCGTCGCGGTGAATCTGCGTGACGGCGACGAGTTGGTCGGCGCGGTGCTGTGCTCCGCAGAGGACGACTTGCTCCTCGTGTCGGCGAAGGGCCAGTCGATCCGGTTCTCAGCAACCGACGAGGCGCTGCGGCCGATGGGTCGCGCCACCTCTGGTGTGCAGGGCATGCGGTTCAACACCGACGACCAGCTGCTGTCGCTCAACGTGGTCCGCGCGGACACATACTTGCTGGTCGCGACGGCGGGCGGGTATGCCAAACGCACCGCGATCGAGGAGTACCCGGTGCAGGGCCGCGGTGGCAAAGGGGTGCTGACGATCCAATACGACAAGCGACGTGGCACCCTGGTTGGAGCGTTGATCGTCGACGACGACACCGAGTTGTACGCCATCACCTCAGGTGGCGGTGTCATCCGGACCGCAGCTCGCCAGGTTCGCAAGGCCGGGCGACAGACCAAGGGCGTTCGGTTGATGAACCTGGGTGAGGGCGACACACTGGTTGCCGTCGCGCGCAACGCCGAGGAAGGCGATGCCGCCGAGGCAGCCGCCGAAGCCGACGAGACGTAACGACGTTAAGGAGCCGTAGGTGAGTTCACCGAACGAGCCGGGGTACCCGCGTGCGGGTGACGGCCCCGTCGGCGCCAACGGTTCCGTCCCCGGGCCGCAT
>DATFCF010000711.1:0-7988 GCA_035253445.1 Mycobacterium sp. | reverse complement strand
GAGGCGCTTTCGTGCCTGTCGGCGGTTGCCGGCGTACTCGCCGGTGGCGCGGGGTCTGGTTCCGACGATTCGCCGGCGTCTTCGGAGTCGTCGGGCTCCTCGCGTACTGTCGGCTCCTCGGCGACCGGCTCCTCGGCGACCGGCTCCCCGTCATCGTCTTCGGTGGACTCGGTGTCGTCGCGCTCGGAGGTGTGCGCACCGCCGGAGCTACGGACCACCACCCCGTCGCCGAGCGCGGTTTCGTCCTCCGAGCCCGCCGCGTCCGCGGTTGTGTCGTGGGGGTCGACCGAACCGGTGGGCGGCCCGGTGGTGCTCGACGACGAGGTGGATGGCGACTGTGGGGCGGACGCTGTAGATGAATCCGCGGTCGATACTGATACGGGCTGGTCCGTGTCTGCGGATGGCGGCGAATCGTCGGCGCACGCGATTCCTGGATTGGTGGCGATCGCCCCGCCGATACCCAGCGCGACCGCTAGGGCCCCCACTCGCCCGATGAATTTGGCGTAGCTCGAATCTACCCGGGACCGCCGCCGAACATCGTTTGCCAGAATTGCGGACACATGCGCCGTTGGGCGCGCGCCAGGCGCTTGTGGTCGGGTTGCGGCCGAGCGGGTGGTAGCAACCGAAATCTCCCGCAGCCAGCCGACGACATCCCTCGGATTCTCAAGAACCCGGTTCGCTGTAGACATCACTCCCCCAGCAGAGTCCCCTCCGCCCTCTCGACGGACGGTGTTGCGGATGACTATGACATCGAAAATTCAGCAAAGCGATGTGGTATGCCAACGTGTAGAACTTGTACTTGCATACGCAACTATCATTCCTACCTTTAGCAAGCATCTGCGTAGGGGTCAATTGATGGTACGGCCGCAGATAATAGGCCGTTTTGTAGGACAAACGTTTCTGTATACGGGCTAACTCGTTTGCCCTGACCGAATCGTCAATAATCGAAAACGTACTACATGGCTGAAAAACGCTGTGAACTCGCTGTCGCAAACAGCAAAGTCTTGATCGAGATCAGACAGTTGTCCGCTAAACGTATGATACTTTTGGTATGATTCGCCCCAGCCGTAACTGCGTGTAACGGATGCGACATCCTCAGTTAACGCGCGCAGCATGGTGTGGTGCGCGAGTGCACGCCTCTGACGACGACCGACACGGTCCGCGGCGGCTCCGGTCGCTGTCGTTGCTGAACCGCGATTGCTCAAAACTTCACCCGACGCACCGCTGATCGGGAGCGCCCTCGTCGGACCCCTGCCTTAGCCTGGCGCCATGAGCGACGACAAGATGCTGGCGCGCATCGCCGCGCTGTTGCGCCAGGCCGAGGGGACCGACAACCCGCACGAGGCCGAGGCGTTCATGGCCGCAGCCCAGCGCTTGGCCACGGCGACCTCGATCGACCTGGCCGTGGCGAGGTCGCACTCGGACAAGCGCACCAAGGCACAGATGCCGGAGCAGCGCACAATCACCATCGGCAACGCCGGCACCCGAGGTTTGCGCACCTATGTGCAGCTGTTCGTGGTGATCGCGAACGCCAATGACGTGAAGTGCGACGTCGCGTCCAACTCGACGTTCGTCTACGCGTATGGGTTCGCCGAGGACATCGATGCCAGTCATGCGCTTTACGCCAGCCTGGTGATGCAGATGGTGAAGGCCTCCGAGGCCTATATCGCGTCCGGCGCCCACCGGCCGACGCCGACGATCACCGCGCGAATCAACTTCCAGCTGGCCTTCGGTGCCCGCATCGGCAAGCGGCTGACCGAGGCCCGCGAACAGGCCCAGCAGGAAGCCGCCAGTAACCATGACAGCCGTCCCGGAACTGCTATCGCGTTGCGCGACAAGGACATCGAGTTGAAGGACTTCTACCGTCACACGTCAGCGGCGCGGGGGACCTGGCGGGCCACCAGCGCTACCGCGGGGTACTCGTCTGCGGCCCGACGCGCGGGCGATCGCGCAGGAAGCAAGGCACGGCTGGGCAGCAGCCCGGAGTTGGCGGGCGCTCGTTCTGCCCTGGAGACGTGACGCCCCGCGACACCCAGCGCGCGAAGGTCTACGCCGCCGAGGACTTCGTCCGGACGCTCTTCGCGCGGGCAACCGAGCACGGCAACCGATCGGTCGATTTCTTCGGCACACAGCTGACCCTCCCGCCGGAGGCACGGTTCGCGTCGGTGTCCGCTGTGCAGCGCTATGTCGACGACGTGCTGGCACTTCCGGGCGTCCGTCAACGATGGCCCGCTGCCCGTGCGCTGACGGTGCGCGCACGTCGCGGCGCCACCGCGGCGCACTACGAACGCACTGACGACGGGGCCACCATCGCGGTGCCCGAGCAGCGCGCCAGTTGGGCGCTGCGGGAACTGGTGGCGCTGCACGAGATCGCCCACCACCTCAGCGGTGCGGAGCCGCCGCACGGACCGGAGTTCGTCGCCACGCTCTGCGACCTGGCCGGCATGGTGATGGGCCCGGAGGCGGGCCATGTGCTGCGGGTGGTGTACGCCAAAGAGGGTGTGCGATAGCGAGGTAGCGTCTTCCTCGTGACAGATCCGAAGGCACTCGACGAGATGTTCAACCGGGTGCTGCGCACCGAGGACGACGCGTTGAAGGCGGCTCGCGAAGCCGCCGCGGCTGCGGGAATGCCCGCCATCGAGGTATCGGCACAGCACGGCAAGCTGCTTGCGCTGCTGGCGACCGTGACGGACGCGACCCGAGTGCTGGAGATCGGCACCCTTGCCGGCTACAGCACCATCAACCTCGCCCGCGGCGTCGGGCCGGGCGGCAGCGTCGTGACGCTCGAATTCGAACCGAAGCACGCCGAGGTGGCGCGGGCCAACCTCGAGCGCGCTGGCGTCGCCGACCGCGTCGAGGTGATCGTCGGCGCCGCCCTGGACACCCTGCCGCAACTAGCCGACCGCGGCCAGACATTCGACCTGATCTTCATCGACGCCGACAAGGAGAACAACGTCGCCTACGTCGAGTGGGCGATCAAACTGGGCAGGCCCGGCTCAGTCATCGTGGTGGACAACATCGCTCGCATGGGTCGCGTGCTGTCCCCGGCCGCCGACGATCATCAAGCCCGTGCCGTGCGCGACATGCTCGAGATGATGGGCCAGAACCCGCGGCTGGACACCGCGGCGATTCAGACGGTCGGGACAAAGGAGTGGGACGGCTTCGCAGTTGCCGTCGTCAAGGAGCCCGTCGACTAGGGCAGTTTGTCCAGTGCTCGGTGATGCGCTTGCCGGTCGCGCTGAACACCGCATTGGCGATGGCCGCGGGCACCAGAAACATCACGAGTTCGCCGAGACCCTTGACTCCGAGTGGGCCGGCGATGGTGTCCTCGGCAGGGCGGAACTCCGCGTCGAGCGCGGCGACGTCGGCACTGACAGCAACCAGGTAGTCGGACATGTTGGCGTCGACAATTCGGCCGCCGCGGCGCACGGCCGTTGCTGGGCAAAGTCGTTCGGCCGGTGGGCGGGAGATGAACCACCTCGCAGGGTTCCTGCCCGCGCTGTATGAACGCATTCGAGCCGCCGGATCTTGATTGCTGGCATGTCGAGATCGGGCGTAATCTGGAGGTTGATGCATGGGGTCAGGCAAGCCCCAAATTGCTTGCCGAATAACAGAAAGGACACGAAATGACAACGGCCCATACATCAATCGATCAGCATCCTGACATATTGGCCCTCCGCGCGAGCTACGACCGCGCCGCCGAGTCAATGACCGCGCAGGCGACCTTCGGCCTGACGTTGCTGACGGCGATTTACGTTGCCTTGTCACCGCATATCGTCGGCTTCGACACCTTCACGCGGCTACCCGCCAACGATCTGATCGTAGGAATCACCGTTGCCGTCCTGGCAATGTGTTTCGGCTCCGCACTGGACCGTACCCACGGCATGACGTGGACGCTGCCAGTCTTCGGTGTATGGCTGTTCGCCTCACCGTGGATCTTCGTCGCGTCGCCGACCGCGGGCATGATCTGGTCACACGTGATCTGCGGTCTGCTGATCACGGTGCTGGGCCTGAACGCCGTATATTTCGGCATGCGCGTGCGTTCCGAAGGAATGCACGCCCGCGCCGAAACGCACTAGTTAGTCACGACAAGACCGGCCGGGCGACCCCGGCCGGTCGCCCGAACAGTTAATGCCCGCCGCGATCAGGCCGGCTAGAACAGCGCTGTCGGAGGCGACCGCAGGATCGGCAGCGCCCTCTTACCCCGTGCGGGCAATCGACTGCCGCCGGGGATGGCCGGCGCCGGTTGGCGGCTGGGCGATATCGAGCATCAAGTTTCCTAACCTCCGGCACTGTTCCGTCCGTTGGGAGTGATCCGCGCCTGCGTGAACCACGCTGCTGCACTGGGGATTACCAGAAATGGCGCTTCGCCTCGAGCTCCGCAAGATAGTCAAAGGCAGTGCATAGAACGCGGGCTTGGTGTGCCGCACCACGTCTTTGCGCGCACCAATCGGTGGTGTGCTGACGACGACGAATTGCTTTGTGCCGCCGCTCACTACGCATTGGCGTTCGATATGAACCACGAGACGGCGGCGCGAGCCAAACCACGCCTGGCCGCACTGTTGCTTGACGCCGGAGTGGTTACGTCATTGGCGGGCATTCGCCTAGCCGCAGACCGCGCCACCTGCGGCAGAACCAACCAGCTTGGTGTACTTGGCCAGCACGCCGGTGGTGTAGCGCGGCGGAAGTGGCTCGAAGTCCGCCTTACGCGCTTCGAACTCGGCCGGATCGACCACGACGTCCAGGGTGCCGTTGGCCACGTCCAGGCGAATGCGATCACCGTCCTGCAGGAAGGCGATAGGCCCGCCGTCGACGGCCTCCGGCGCGATGTGTCCGACACACAACCCGGTGGTGCCGCCGGAGAATCGGCCGTCGGTCATCAACAGCACATCCTTGCCGAGTCCGGCGCCCTTGATGGCGCCGGTGATGGCGAGCATCTCCCGCATGCCGGGCCCGCCCTTGGGGCCTTCGTACCGGATCACCACCACGTCGCCCGCGGTGATCGTGCCATCCTCGAGGGCGTCCAGCGCAGCGCGCTCGCGCTCGAAAACCCTTGCGGTGCCTTCGAATACATCAGAATCGAAGCCCGCCGACTTGACTACCGCACCCTCGGGTGCCAGTGAGCCGTGCAGGATCGTGATGCCGCCCGTGGGATGGATCGGGTTCGTCAGCGCCCGCAGCACCTTGCCGTCAGGATCCGGCGGTGCGATGTGCGCAAGGTTCTGGGCCATGGTCTGGCCAGTGACCGTCAGGCAATCCCCGTGCAGCAGACCGGCATCCAGCAGCGCCTTCATCACGACGGGGACACCGCCGATGCGGTCGACGTCGGTCATCACGTGCTTCCCGAACGGCTTGACGTCGGCAAGATGGGGCACCTTCGCACCGACGCGGGTGAAGTCCTCCAGCGTCAGCTTGACGTTGGCTTCGTGCGCGATCGCGAGCAGGTGCAGGACGGCATTGGTTGAGCCGCCGAACGCCATCACCACCGCGATCGCGTTCTCGAACGCCTCCTTGGTCATGATGTCGCGGGCGGTGATGCCGCGACGAAGCAGCTCCACCACGGCCTGGCCGCTGCGGCGCGCGAACCCGTCACGGCGACGATCGGTCGCGGGCGGTGCCGCGCTGCCTGGCAACGACATGCCAAGCGCTTCAGCGGCACTGGCCATGGTGTTGGCGGTGTACATGCCGCCGCACGCCCCCTCGCCGGGGCAGATCGCACGTTCGATGGCGTCGACGTCTGCCCGCGGCATCAGTCCGCGCGCGCATGCGCCGACGGCCTCGAACGCGTCGATGATCGTCACTTCACGCTCTGTGCCGTCCGACATCTTGGCGATGCCAGGCAAGATCGAGCCGGCATACAGAAAGACGCTTGCCAGGTCCAGCCGCGCGGCGGCCATCAGCATGCCCGGCAGCGACTTGTCGCAGCCGGCCAGAAGCACAGAGCCGTCGAGCCGCTCGGCCTGCATGACGACCTCGACGCTGTCGGCGATCACCTCACGGGACACCAGCGAGAAGTGCATGCCCTCGTGGCCCATGGAGATGCCGTCGGACACCGAAATGGTGCCGAACTCCATCGGAAAGCCGCCTGCCTCAAACACCCCGTCCTTGACGGCCTTGGCCAGCCGGTCCAGCGACAGGTTGCACGGGGTGATCTCGTTCCACGACGACCCGACACCGATCTGGGGCTTGGCGAAGTCGTCGTCTTCCATACCTACTGCGCGCAGCATTCCGCGGGCGGCGGCCTTTTCAAGGCCGTCGGTGACGTCGCGACTGCGGGGTTTGATGTCGGGAGCCGAGGGGTCTGAGGGCATCGTTTCAGTATGCCTTCGGCGTTTCACCGGGCCAAACCGTTATCAATACCCCGGTGGGGTATCAGCTAAGCTGGGGCCATGACATCTATCCCCGCTCGCTTGGCCGTGGTCCTCGCCGCGATCGCGACCGCGCTGTTCCTGTCGTCCTGCAACAGCTCTGCGTCCGACGATCACACCAGCCACGAGAAAACCGAGGAGCCCGTCATCAGCGGGGAGCCGGCGGATTTCAACGCCGACGACGTCACATTCGCGACCAACATGATTCCCCACCACCAGCAGGCCGTCGAGATGTCGGCGCTCGTTCCTGACCGCTCCACAAATCCCGAGCTCATCGAGCTGGCCACGCAGATCTCCGCCGCCCAGGGGCCGGAGATCGAGATCATGAAGGTGCTCCTCGTGCAGTGGAAGGAAAGCGCCGACACCGGATCCGAACACGGCGAGCACGGCAGCCCCATGCCCGGGATGGTCGACGAGCCCACCATGACGAGATTGCAGTCGCTGAACGGCGCGGAGTTCGACACACTATGGCTGCAGTCGATGATCAGCCACCACCAGGGAGCGATCGAGATGGCCAAGGCCGAGATCGCCAACGGGAAGAACATCGACGCGAAAGGCGTCGCGCAGACGATAGTCGACACGCAGCAGACCGAGATCGGCCAGATGAAAAACATGCTGGGAGGCTGAAATGACTGCGCCACACGGCTATTCGCCGCAAAAGGAGAATTATGCGAAACGGCTGCGCAGAATCGAGGGCCAGGTTCGCGGCATCGCGAAGATGATCGACGAGGACAAGTACTGCATCGACGTCCTCACCCAGATCAGCGCCGTCAACAGCGCCCTGCAGTCCGTCGCGCTGGGCCTGCTCGACGAGCATCTGGGGCACTGCGTCACGCACGCCGTCGCCGAAGGTGGTGACGAGGCCGATGCCAAGCTGGCCGAGGCCTCCGCGGCCATCGCGCGGCTGGTGCGGTCCTGACTAGTCGCCCAGCGCGCGCTCGATCCGTTCCACCTTCGCGGTGAGCTGACCGTTGTAGCCCGGCCGGATGTCGGCCTTGAGCACCAGGCTCACCCGTGGCGAAACAGCGGCAACCGCTTCGACCGCTCGCTTCACCACCGCCATCACTTCGTCCCATTCGCCCTCGATGTTGGTGAACATCGCGTTGGTTTCGTTGGGCAGCCCCGAAGCCCGGACCACGCGGATGGCCTCGGCCACCGCCTCGCCGACGCTATCGTCACCGCCGAGCGGACTCACACTGAAAGCAACAATCACATGACCAATCTTGCCCGGACGGTGCCTCGGGCCTCCATATCGCCGCATTTCAGGTCGGCATCATGGCCGGTTCGCTGTCCGGTGGATTGCTCTAGGAGAACCTGGGACTGACCGCCATGACGGCGACGTCTGCCGCGCTGGTCGTCGTCGCGCTGTGCTCCGTAGCGCTCACCCGTGGCCTGTTCCTCGTTCCCTCGGCAACTAGTGGGAAGTAACATTCGCCGCTCCGCTGCGATGAACACAGCAGCTCAGCAGGCTTAGCGGGCTGATCGTCGGGGATTTGGCAGCACTCGCTCGGCGATAGCTGCTCTTTGGGCTGTGCGAGACTGGACGAAGTTGTGTGTGACTGGAGGTGACGTATGCGGCAGCGGACGAGGGGGAAGCTGGCCACCGCGATTTTCGCGGCC
>DATFCF010000710.1:0-2499 GCA_035253445.1 Mycobacterium sp. | reverse complement strand
TGCGCGATCTGATCCTCGCCCAAGCCCAGCTCGAAGAGCAGATCGAGGGAGTCGGCACCGGTTCGAGGCGCCCGGGTCCGGGCCCGTGGGGCGCCGTCTGACACCACTGGGGTGTTGACGATGCGTTCTTGCCCGAACCGGTCGTGATCATGCGGGAACAGGTTCCGGGTGGCGTACTGAGGATCGTTCAGCACCTGACCGATGCTGTTCACCGGACCGCAGGGCACGCCGGTCTCCCGCAGGCGTGCAATCCAGACGTCGCGCGCATCTGTGTCGAAGCGCTTCTGCAGGATCGCCGCGAGCTCGTCCCGGTGCACGAAACGCTCGTACTCGGTCGCAAAGCGCTCGTCATCGGTGAGATCGATGCCGAGCACTCGACACAGTGGTAGCCACGAACGATCCGTGCCGCCGATGACCAGCAGCTGCCCGTCGCTACAACCGAACGCTTGATACGGTGCCGCCAGCCGATGCGCGGTCCCCAACGGACCGGGCTCCTCACCGGAGCCGATGTAGTCGGCTATCTCCCAGACCGACCATCCGGCAATTGTGTCGGCCAGTGACACATCGATATATGCGCCGCCATGGCCCGCACGGGCGCGCTGCAGGGCGGCCAAAACGCCGATAGCCCCCCACATCCCGGCGCCGAGGTCGGCGATGGGGTAACCGGCCTTTGCCAGTCGCCCGTCGGTGCTGCCAGTGACGCTGAGCAGGCCCCCGTAGGCCTGGGCAATCAGATCAACCCCTTTGGCATCGCGCATCGGCCCGGTCTGGCCGAAGCCCGAAATCGAGCAGTACACCAAATCCGGGCAGTCGTCTTTGAGATCGTCGTAGCCGAGTCCCTGCTTGGAAAGCGCACCCACCCGGAAGTTCTCAACAAGAACGTCGACCTTCTTCGCGAGCCCGCGCACCACCTGCCGGCCCGCCTCAGTGCGGATGTCGACTGCAAGACTCCGCTTGCCCCGGTGCACCAGGTCGAACGGTAGCGACAGCCGCTCCGAACCAACGAGCCGGCGCCGCAATGCATCACCCTCCACCGGCTCGACCTTGATGACCTCTGCTCCGAGATCACCGAGGATCGTCGTGCAGTAGGGGCCGGCGAGCGCGCCGGTGATGTCCAGCAGGCGGATACCGTCGAGGAAGGATGGACGTCGCCCGCTGTTGCGATCGCCGGAACCGTCCTCATGCCGCGAAACCACGTCGCGCACGCTCCTCACCTGATCCGCTATATGGACCGATCGGACCATATAGAGGGACGCTACAACCGGGTCAAGGTGACTGTCAACACTCTCAACGTCCCCGTACCTCGTCAGCACCTGGTAGCACGAGGAGCTCGCATAGATGCCATACTGGTCTGCAATACGGACCGATCGGTTCGCGTGCGGGGACCCAGGAGCGCTTGTGCGAAGTGTGCGAACGACCTTCCAGATTCTGGGCGCGGTGGCGGAAAACCAGCCGATCGGGCTCAGCGAACTGGCACGCCGACTCGACCTCCCCAAGAGCACCGTGCAGCGCAGCCTGGCCACACTCGCCGATCTGGGCTGGATCCGGCCCGACGGCGGGGAACTGACCCGCTGGACGCTCGGGGAACGGGTCAGGACTCTGAGTGAAAAGATTGACGACGTGGGCCGGTTACGCGATGCGGCCCTGTCAGTCCTCGGACAACTCAACAGCGAAACACTGGAGACTATTCACCTCGCCGTACTCGAGTCCCGCACCGTCCGCCTGATCGAACGCCTCGACAGTAAGCACCCACTGCGACTCGTCAAGCCGATCGGCAGCCGCTCCCCGCTACATGCCTCTTCCAACGGCAAATCCCTGCTCGCGCATCTGCCCGAGGCACAAATCGAGGCCTACCTCGCTGTCGGCTTGGCTCCGGTCACCGCCAGCACCATCACCGACCCCGAGGTGCTCCGCGCCGAACTCGCGTCCATCCGTGAACGTGGCTACGCGATCGCCGACGAAGAACTCACAGAGGGGACTATTTCCGTCGCTGCGTGCATCCATCCCGCCAACGGTGCCCGGCCAATAGCAGCGATAAGCATCTCCGGCCCCTCGGTCCGCATGCGAGAACATCGCCACGACTACGGGCAGAAAGTCGCCCAGGCAGCCGCCCAGATCGAAGCCAACCTGCGCGCGTAGGGCGAATGACTATCTCTTGGTTGGGCTTTCATCCGGCGGTTCATCGCGGGTTCCGGCTGCCGGAACGGTTGGCTGGTGGTGGTGGTTGGCTGTCGCGGACACTGATGTCGCCCTGCCCCGGGATTGTCAGGGATTATTCGATGTGCCTGCGGTGGCTGGGGGCGCTTCGGCATCACTTTCCGCTGGGTTCACAAATCGCCGCCCCACTGGTGGGCCGAGTCGAATGAGGAAGGACTGGTGATGGGTTTAAACCCGTTGCAGCGCACCATTTTCAATGACGATCACACGGCCTTCCGGAAAGCCGCGCGCGACTTCGCCGAACGTGAAGTCATTCCGAACCTGGCGGCGTGGGAAACCCAG
>DATFCF010000709.1:0-4188 GCA_035253445.1 Mycobacterium sp. | reverse complement strand
CTGCAGGCGTTGCCTCCGAACTCCGCGGTCGGACTGTGGACGTTCGACGGCACAGAGGGCAGATCCGAGGTGGGCATCGGCCCGCTGTCGGACCCACTGAATGGTCAGCCGCGCTCAACGGCACTGACCGCTGCCCTCGACTCGCAGTCCCCATCGAGCGGCGGCGCGGTGTCGTTCACCACGCTGCGATTGGTCTACACCGAAGCGATGACGAATTACCGTCAGGGGCAAAGCAACTCGATCCTCGTCATCACCACCGGACCACACACCGACCAGTCACTGGACGGTTCGGGCCTGCAGCAGTACATCCGCGGGGCGTTCGATCCGGCCAAGCCTGTCGCCGTCAACGTCATCGATTTCGGCTCGGACTCCGACCGTGCGAGCTGGGAGGCCGTCGCGCAGGCCAGCGGCGGCAGCTACCAGAATCTGACGTCGTCGGCCTCACCTGAGCTGACCTCGGCGATCGCGTCCATGCTGGGCTGATTTGCCCTATGGTCGACCCGTGACCAGCAGGTTTTGGCGCAAGAACGGACGCAAGAACGGCGTGCGGATCTATTTGACGACGAATTTCGGGCCGGCGTGGGCATTTCTCGGCCGGACACCGAAGCTGCGGTCGGCGGTGAACCGATTCCTCATCAATCAGATGGTTTACACCATGCCGACCCGGCCCCTGGGCCTGAGCACCTATGAGGATAGGGATTACCGCTCTTGGCCGGGCCTCACCGATCGCACGTGGAGTGCGCGCCACCTGCCCGGGGATGATCAATTTCCGGATCCACCACCAGACGTCGCCACGGTCGTCGGGCTGTTCGAACGCCCTGCAGGGCGCGAACAGGTGTCCGCGAAGTCGACCTTGCTCTTTCCTCATTTCGCGCAGTGGTTCGTCGACGGATTCCTGCGCACCGATCCGGTCAATGCGCGCAAGAACACGTCGACCCACGAAATCGATCTCAGCCAGTTGTACGGTCAGACCACCGACGTCACCGATGCACTGCGTCGCCGGGACGAGGCGCGGCCTGGCGAGTTGAAGAGCCAGACCATCGACGGCCAGGAGTTCCCGCCCTACTACTTCGGTGCCGATGGTCAGCCCAAGGAGGAGTTCGCCGGTCTTCCGATCACCTATCCGGGTGGTCCGGACTTGCCGATCGGGGACCGGAAGACAAAGACCACCTCGATGTCGCAGCCGCTATCGCCCGAGAAACGCAAAAAGCTCTTCGCCCTGGGGATTCCGCGCGGGAACATCCACTACGGACTGGTCATGATGAGCACGCTGTTCCTGCGTGAACATAACCGCATCGCCCGACTGATCGCCGCAGCGCACTCCGACGATCCGAAGTGGAATGACGACCGCGTATTCGAGACGACGCGCAACACACTCACAGCGGTGCTGCTTCGCGTGGTCATCGAGGACTACATCAACCACATCACGCCGATCAAGTTCAAGCTCTTCGTCGAGTCCGGCATCGGCGCAGCAGAAAAGTGGTACCGCCAGAATTGGATGTCGGTCGAGTTCAACCTGCTTTACCGCTGGCACACCATGATTCCCAGCCGTATCCGTGTCGGCAACGAAGATCGTAACGTCCAAGAGGTACTGTGGGACACCGACTTGGTGACCACCAACGGCCTCTCTGCACTCTTCAACGAAGCCTCTGCACAGCCCTGTACCGCGGTAGGTCTGCTCAACACCGACCCCGCATTGCTCGACATCGAGCAGAAGTCGATCGAGATCGGCCGAGAGACGAAGCTTGCTTCGTTCAATGCCTATCGTGAGCGATGTGGTTATCCCAAAATCAAGTCGTTCGAGGATCTTTCGTCGGATTCGAGCGTGCAGTCAGCCCTGAAGGAGTGCTACGGCGAGGTCGACAACGTCGAACTCTATCCCGGACTTTTCGCCGAGGACGTGCGCAAGAACGGGATACTGCCGACACTGATGGCCACGATGGTTGCCGTCGATGCGTTTTCGCAGGCGCTCACAAATCCGTTGCTCGCGCCGGGGATCTTTGGTCGTGAAACGTTCTCTGACACGGGACTGGAGATCTACAAGTCGACGAAGACGCTCGGGGACATCGTGGCCCGCAACATCCCCGGCGAATTGCCAAAGCCCCGGGTGGACTTCAACCGGGCGAGCTGATCAATCACCTGAGGCCGATAACAGGCTCAACGCGGACCGGGTGAAAACGTCCGGCACCTCCACTTGTGGATAGTGGCCGACACCGGGAAGCTCGACAACGTCTGCGGCGGGCCGCAATTCGCGCAGCCCGTCGAGCACATTGGTGGTTGCCACCGGGTCGTCCAGCGCCCACAGGAAGCTCAGCGGTTTGGGCCAATCCCGCACGGCGCCATGCCATCGCGGCGCGTAACGCATCCGCTCGTCGAGATACGAGATCAGCAGGTGCGCGATGCGATGCCCGTCGTTGTGCGCCAGCAGCGCCCACTGCGCATCGGCCTCCTCTGCCGACAGCGGGTGCTTCGTGCTGAACAGCCGGCCGAAGCCACGCACGAACGTGCGGCGGTTCGCCAGCCGGGAAACCACGGGACCGAGTGGGCCGCGCAACACCTTCTGGATCGGCCTCAGGCTCGCCCGCGCCAGGATCACACTGCCGTTCGTCAGCACCACGCGTTGCAGCTCGAAAGGCAACCGGCCGTCGAGATCTCGGGCGATCAGCTCGGTGGTCACCGACGTGCCCATGTCGTGCGCGATGATCACCACCGGGCCCGTGGTCGTCTGCGCGACCGCTGTCTGCACGATGTCGGCTTGCTCGAGCAGGCTGTAGCGGTGCGGCCGCGGTTTGTCCGACAGCCCGAAACCCAGAAAGTCCAGGGTCAGCCACGCTCGCCCGGCCAGGTGCGGTACCACCATCCGGTAGTCGTACGAGCTGGACGGGTATCCGTGCAGCAACAGCACTGTGGGGCCATCTCCCGGAGACGACCTGACGAAAATCCTGCCGGGGTCCGTCGATAGCCAACGGCCACCGTCGCGCCACTCGGTCACGCTTGCTGGGATCACCTAACTGACCGTAGCAACGGTCCGAGAATTCGAGTAGTGCACTACCCGTGACCCGCATGTCCCTGGTCAACGACACTTTGCCCAGCGTCCCCACCGGGGCGAGAGCAAAACGGCAGGGAGGCAACCCATGAGGGCCAAATACCAAATACAAAGCGGCGACACCCTGTGGAGAGTGGCCGAGTGGTTCTACGGCGACCCGCGCCTGCACCGCGTGATCATCGAAGTCAACTACCTGTCCAATCCCGACCACCTGGTGGTGGGCCAGGAGCTGGAGATCCCCTACGTCACGTTCCGCCATCAGGTAAAGCCCGGCGACACGACCCGCAAGGTGGCGCAGCTCTTCTATGGCGACGAGCATCTGGCCGGCATCGTCGAGGTGGCAAATCACGCGGGACAACGTGACCTCGTGGTCGGCGAGTGGCTTCTCATTCCCGACCTGGCGAACGTAGGGCACCACACCGTCGTTGCCGGCGAGACGTGGGAGGTGCTAGCCGAGCGCTGGTACGGAGAATTCGGCCTGTGGCCCGTCATCGCGCTCGCGAACCACATGGGCGACGCGGATCCGCAACCCGGTCAGGTGCTGATCCAACCTCGGCTCAACCGGCGGCGCACGGTCGTCGCTGGTGACGCGCTGTGGGACCTGGCCAACGATCACTACGGTGACGCCGGCGTGGACCGCACGCTGACCCTGGTGAAGATGCTCGCGGCCGCCAACCTGATCGACGACCCCGACCACATCACGGTCGGCCAGGTGCTCTTCTTTCCGTCGTTCGACCTCGGCGGCTAGCCAGGCGGCGGGCCGGACAGGATTCCGCGGCCGATGAAGTCGCCCAGCTGGCCGAGCAGAGCCCCGGGTCCAGGCTGCGGTGGCGGCGGCGCGTCGGTCTTCTGCCACGGCTGGCAGTCGTTGGTGGTGAACGCTGTGTCGGTCGGCTCGATGACCACGACCTGCGGCTTCTTCGTCAGCGCGTTGTCGACGAGCTCGGTTCCGTTGGCCCGCTTCCAGTAACAGGCGCCGTCGCCGACCGGGCCGGCCGAGGTGTACGTGCCGGGCTCGATGTCCTTGCCCACGGCGAACGTGCCGTCTGTGTCAATGGTCGTCTTGGGCGTCGGCGGGGGCGGGGGCGGTTCTGCGTGTGCCATTCCGGCTGATGCGCACCAGCCCGCGGCAACCAACACTG
>DATFCF010000708.1:0-6342 GCA_035253445.1 Mycobacterium sp. | reverse complement strand
CGGTCGAGCGCAGTCGCCGACGCCGCGAAGCGGCCCACCCCCAGCGCGTCTGCCGCCAGCCCGATCAAAGCGTCGGCGTGCGCCTGCAGGTCGCAACCGGCCAGCGCCGACGCGCGGCCATCCCAGCGGCGGGCCAGGGCGTGCCAGCCGAGCTGCCGCAGGAACGACGCGCGTGTGCTGTGCGCCAGCGAGACCAGCGGGCCACCGCGATGCTGGCGACACATGCCGGCGAGGTCGGCCAGCGCACTGGCGTAGCGCCCCTGGCCGCCTGCGATCACCGCTCGCAGCCACAACTGGTGCGGGGTGGTCGCCTGCGGAAGCGGCCACCGTCCCGGGTCGTCCCCGAATGCGGCGTTGGCCAACATCGTTTCGGTGCTCATCGAGTGGCGACGCTATCAATCGCTAACATTGCGGTGCGCAAAAACCCGGTACCGCTGGGCACGAATTAGCCACGCCGCCGAATCAACATTGGTTAACAGTTTGTGGTTGGCATGTTAATTCGTTGTCAACCGCCTACTGAGCGCCGAGAAAAGCCGGCGCGACACAGGCTGGCGCGATCAGGACAAACGCGAGTCATTATCGGTCAGAGGGTGTTTCGTTACCACCGATCTCGTTGCCCGCGGGTCGCATCGATGAACGTGATGTAAATTCTCGGCCTGCGGTTATGTCCTTGAGCACATGTTCGGGCTATTGACGGAGTTTCGCGAGCACCCCTACTTTGTGTGCACGAGTAGTCATCGGCGACTTGTGCTCGGATCGGTTCCACGACTCACGCACTCACACGTTTGTGAAAAGGGTGTGCAGAGAGGGGTTTTCCAATGCCACAGCCGCAACAGCTACCCGGACCCAATGCTGATATCTGGGATTGGCAGATGGCCGGGCTTTGCCGAGGCGTCGATTCCGCAATGTTTTTTCATCCCGATGGCGAGCGCGGACGGGCCCGTGCGCAACGCGAAATGCGCGCCAAGGAGATGTGCCGTCGTTGCCCCGTGATCACGCAATGCCGTTCCCATGCGCTGGGCGTCGGTGAGCCCTACGGCATCTGGGGCGGTCTGTCTGAGGCCGAGCGTGAGCTGTTGCTCAAGCGAGGCATCCGCCGCGCTTCCTGATCATCCAACCGATTCATCCGACGATCCCCGGTCCTCGCCGGGGGTTATCGCCGTTGCGGGCGCCTTTCGTGACGTGCCACGAGCCCGCGCCAATCGGATGACTCCATACAAGATTGCCGCCGCGACGGCCAATGCGCCCAACCATGGCAGCAGCAGGCCGAAAAGCAGAACCAAGTTGTTCAGCATCCAAACCAAGGCATCCCAACCACGTTCGATCTGGCCGGTGAACCCCTCGTACTGTTGCGGTGCCGGTCCGCCGATCTGCTCGGCGATGAAGCTGACGTCGACGGTGCTGTAGTCGATTCGGTCGCCGAGCTGATCGCGCTGCGCACGCAGGCTGTCCAGATCGGCCTGGCGCTGCGAGAGCGCGCCCTCGGCCTTGATGAGTGCGTCGGGATCCTCGGCATCGCGCATGATCGCCAGAAGTCGATCCACCGAGGTCTGCAGGGCCTTGATCCTGGCGTCGAGATCGACCCGCTGCGCCGTCACGTCCTCGGACCTGGTTTCGGCCGTCTGCACGGTCCCCAGGCCCTTCAGCTCGCGCACCACACCGTCGAGCTTGGCCACCGGAACCCGCAGCACGACCGAGGTGCGGGCCAAACCCCTTTCGGATCCCGCATCCTCGGTGCGACTGTCGACCCGACCGTCGGCGTCCTCCACCATGACGGCGGCTTTATCCGCGGCCTCCGAGGTATTGGACACCGTGATGGTCATCGACGCGGTCTTGACGACGTCGCGCTGCGCCTCCAGCGGTGGCGCCGGCCCGAACTCCGGTGCCGGGGCACCGACAGCGTCCTTCATGCCGGTTGCCGGCGCCGTACCGCCACCCTGCGGGGCCGCGTCCTCGCGCGAGCCCGAGCAAGCCGTCAGCACGCCGAACACGGCGATCCCCGCTACCGCGAGCGTCAACCACCTGCGACCCCACCTGCGCCAAAACCGGTTCATGATCAACAACCTTGCCATCGGCTGTGAAGTACGACAACGACGCAGCAAACACCCCTGCGTCGCGGGTGGCGGCGGTTCCGGCTATCTAGTGCTAGTCAGCAGAACTCATTGCAGCGTGCCCGGCGAGTCTGGTTCCGCGATCGCGCCGGCGGATCCGGAGTCGGCGCCGCCGAACCTTCCACGAACCCCATTCGCCCAGCGTGACTCCGGCTGCGAGCGCGGTGCCGATCGCCAGTGCACCCAACACCGAGGCGAACCCGACGGCTTGCTGGTCGTTGAGGATGGCGTAGATACCGTGCAGCAGGGATAGACCCGGCAGCAGGGGCACGATGCCCGTTATCGACACCACCAGCGGTGGCGCCAGATTGCGGCGTTCCATCAGCCGCCCGACCAACCCGATCGGCACCGCTGCGACGAACGACGCGACCACAACACCCAAACCCGCGCCCTGTGCCAGAAGGAACGCGATGGTGCCCGCGGCCCCGCCGAACGCCGCGGCCATCGCTGCGGACCGTTCGGCATAGCAGGCCAGGGCAAAGGCCGCTGCGCTAGCGGCACCGAATGCGACGCGTGCAGGCAGCTCCGCCAGGGCGGGTGGCGCATCCGCACTGATGGCGACGAACGGCGCGCCGAAGCGGCCGGCGAGGTGCAATACGACCGCGACACCGGCGATCGTCGCGGCCGTCATCATGACCAATTCGAAGAAGCGGGCAGCAGCGGTGACCGGGGCGCCGGTGATGACGTCGCCAACCGAGCCCACCAGTGAAAGGCCGGCAAGGAGGACGACAAGGCCGGCCGCGATCGCCACCGTCGGTTCGAAATGCAATCCCAGCTTGGGGCTGAGCCAGTAGAGCGCGAGCGCGGGTGCGGTCGCGATCGCGCCGCCGACCGCGTACTGGAAGAAGAACGGCAGTCCATGCCTGTTGAGTCCCCGGTTGACGCGGTCGATCGCCATGGCGCTCAGCGCGCTGACCAAGCAAGCCAGCAGGCTTGCGCCGAGGGTTCCCGCCGTCGCGAATGCCAGTGCGCCCCAGGCCACGGTGGCTATCCACCGCTTGTATGGGTGCGGCGCGGTGATAATGGCGTCGAGCTCGTCGCGGGCTTGCGATGGAGGTACCTCGCCCGCGCGGATACGGCTGATCAAGCGGTCGACGGCCGCCAGCCGGCTGAAATCCATCGACCGGGATTGCACGATGTGCAGCGTGCTGGCCGGCGGCGCAGTCGGCCCCCTGTATGCGGCGACGTGAATCGTCGTGTTGATGACATCGACTTCGCAGCGATCGATGCCGTACGCGGCGGCGATGGCCGTCACCTGGTCCATGGTGGCGGTTGCCGGCGTGCCGGACGCCATCAGAATGGCACCGATGTTCCCTGCTAGATCGAGCACCTCGCCGACCTGCGCGTAGTACGCGTCGTCACGCTCGCGGCGCTGCGAATCCGTTATCCGCGGCATGGCATCCGTCGGCGGCTCGGTTTCCCGGACGATTCGGCTCAAGATCTCACGTTGACGCCCACGCCATGGCTGGCCCGCGCGATCACGGGTCAACTGCACAGCACTCCCCCTTCAGTTACGTCGGCCGAATAGTCGCAACGAGCGGGCGCCGACGAATGTTTCGTTTATTGCCCAGAGTCTCTGGTGTTTTCGCTCACCGTCAGAGCCGGGCCGAGTTGCCGGCCGCGTTCTGCGTGACAGATTGGGCTGCCCGGCAATCCGTGCCACTATGCGTCGATGACGGGTCTTGGAGCGGTTGTGAAGCAGCGCCCCATATCCTACCGCGATCGACTTCGCACATCCGCCATCGCGCTGGTGAGAATCGACACTCCTCGCGCTGTGCCGACTCACTTCCGTGCTGCGCTCGAATCTCCTTGACACCAAACGAAACACCCCCGGTCCGTTAGGGCCGGGGGTGTTTCGGTGTTGGTTGTTAGTGAGCGTGGCCGTGATGGCCGTGGCTGTGGCCGTGGTCTTCTTCCTCGGCCGGCTTCTCCACCACCGCGGTCTCCGTGGTGAGGATCATCCGCGCCACCGAACCGGCGTTCAGCACCGCCGAGCGGGTGACCTTCACCGGGTCGACGACACCGTCGGCGGCCAGGTCGCCGAACGACAGTGTCGCGGCGTTGAAGCCCTGCCCGTCGGACATCTCGGCGACCTTGTTGACCACGACCGAGCCGTCCAGCCCGGCGTTGGTGGCGATCCAGTACAGCGGCGCCGACAGCGCCGACGCGAACACGTCGACACCCAGCCGCTCATCGCCGGTCAACTCGTCACGCAGCTTGTCCAGCGCCTTGCGGGCCCGCACCAGGACCGAACCGCCGCCGGTGATGATGCCCTCCTCGACCGCGGCCTTAGCCGCGGCGACCGCGTCCTCGACGCTTTCCTTGCGCTCCTTGAGAGCCGTCTCGGTGGCCGCACCGACCTTGATGACGGCGACGCCGCCCGACAGCTTGGCGAGGCGCTCTTCGAGCTTCTCGCGGTCCCAGTCGGAATCGGTGTTCTCGATCTCGCCCTTCAGCTGAGCGGCGCGAGCGTCGATGGCCTCCTTGGTGCCGCCGCCGTCGACGACGGTGGTGGCATCCTTGGTCACCACGACGCGGCGTGCCGAGCCGAGCACGTCGAGGCCGACCTCACGCAGCAGCAACCCGACGTCCGGGTTGACGACCTGACCGCCGGTCACCACCGCGAGGTCCTCCAGGAACGCCTTGCGGCGGTCACCGAAGAACGGCGCCTTGACGGCGACGGCCTTCAGCGTCTTGCGGATCGAGTTCACCACCAACGTCGAAAGCGCTTCGCCCTCAACATCTTCGGCGACGATCACCAGCGGCTTGCCTGCCTCGGCCACCTTCTCGAGCAGCGGCAGCAAATCCGGCAGCGAGCTGATCTTGTCGCGGTGCAACAACACATACGCGTCTTCGAGCACCGCTTCCTGTGCGTCGAAGTCCGTGATGAAGTAGGCCGAGATGAAGCCCTTGTCGAAGCCGACGCCGTCGGTGATCTCCAGTTCGGTGTTCAGCGTCGACGACTCCTCGACGGACACGACGCCGTCATGCCCCACCTTGGTCATCGCCTCGCCGACCAGCTCACCGATCTGCTCATCCCGTGAGGACACAGTGGCGACCTGCGCAATGCCGGTCTTGTCGGTGACGGGCGTGGCGGAGGCCAGCAGTGCTTCCGATACGGCGTCGGCGCTCTTGGAGATGCCCGCGCCCAGCGCGATGGGGTTGGCACCGGCCGCGACATTGCGCAGGCCGGCCTTCACCAGCGCCTGCGCCAGCACGGTTGCGGTGGTGGTGCCGTCGCCTGCGACGTCGTTGGTCTTGGTGGCCACCGACTTCACCAGCTGAGCGCCGAGGTTCTCGAACGGGTCTTCCAGGTCGATCTCGCGGGCGATGGTGACGCCGTCGTTGGTGACGGTCGGACCGCCGAACGCCTTGGCAAGGACGACATGCCGGCCGCGGGGGCCGAGCGTCACACGCACCGCGTCGGCGAGCTTGTCGACGCCGGCTTCCATTGCGCGGCGCGCGGTTTCGTCAAAACTAATGAGTTTGCTCATGGCTCTTTCTGAAGTCGAAACGCATGCCGCCCCGGAAATCGCCCGTGATTACGGGGATTGCCGGGGCGGACATGACGTGATTACTTGTTGACGACAGCCAGCACGTCGCGGGCCGAGAGGATCAGGTACTCCTCGCCGTTGTACTTGATCTCGGTGCCGCCGTACTTGCTGTAGATGACGACGTCGCCCTCGGACACGTCCAGCGGAATCCGCTTCTCGCCATCCTCGTCCCAGCGGCCGGGGCCGACTGCGACGACGGTGCCTTCTTGCGGCTTCTCCTTGGCGGTGTCGGGGATGACCAGACCAGACGCGGTCGTGGTCTCGGCCTCGTTGGCCTGTACGAGGATCTTGTCCTCGAGTGGCTTGATGTTCACGCTCGCCACGATGGAGCCCTCCACTTTAGTTCGGGTGTCGATCCGGGGTAGATCCCCGGAACTGTCAATTACCAGGTGTTCGGCAAAGCGTCCGTGCCCACGTGCCGTCGTCGCGGGTGCCGGCGCAGGGGTTGGCCGCCTGCCACCTAGCACTCTATACATGAGAGTGCTAGCACTCAAGGTCACCCTGTGACTATCGGTCGAACTGCCGCGGATCGATCATCAAGTGGGCAGATACGTCGCCGATCATCTCGACGTCGACCTGCCGCGCGGTGAAGTACCAGCCGCTGGCATCGCGCCCGAAACCGTCGTGGTAGCGGCCGACGACGATCGGCTGCAGCGGCACGGTGTCGGTGGCCTGCA
>DATFCF010000707.1:0-14368 GCA_035253445.1 Mycobacterium sp. | reverse complement strand
CCACGTGCGACAGCGACGATCTCAGGATGGCGACCGGCAAGGTGCGCGCGCTCATGGGCCAGGATCGCCGCCAACTGTGGCGGTGTCAGGGTGGCCAGCGCCGCGCTGGTGATGACGACCTCGTGCGGTCGTCCGGCAATGCAGTAGGCCACCGGCTCGGGAGCGTCGATGACCACGGCGTCCAGGCCCGTCAATCGGCGGCCGACCAGACGTACATCTGACGCATGACCATGAGTCTGGCTGCGCATCCGCATCAGCATCCGCACAAACCGTGTCGCGCTGATCGCGACGGTCGTGGCGCCGAGGCCGATAAAGATGAGCACCGCCGACTGCAATGCGTTGCCTGCAGCGACCCCACGCAGAATCTCCAGGCAGTGGGCAAGCACCGAACCCGAATGATTCCAATGATGTACGAGGTCGGCCAGCATAAACGTCGTCGCCGCCACCCAGGACACCAGGACGCTACCGATCGCGGTCATCCAGGCGGCCGCACCAAGCCGCGGCGAGTCGCCAGATCGCGTCAATCCCCGCAGGATCGGGGGTCCGACCAACAGCACCGCCAGGCTGTAGAGAAGTAGACCGGCCGCGATACTCATTTCGTTGTCCTTCGGCTGCGCGCCGCGATCCGTCGCAATGCCGCGCGGAGCCGAGCGGATTCCTCCGGGCCGATCTGCTCGACGAAGTGGTTGAGGACCAATTCCGAACGCCCGCCGGCATCGAGCGCATCCCGCATCAACCGGGCACTGTGCTGTTCTCGGGTAAGCGTCGGCCAGTACCGATAGGCCTTTCCGTCCTTCTCGCGCGCCAGCCAGCCCTTGCCGTGCAGGTTGTCCATGGTGGACATCACGGTGGTGTAGGCGATCTCGCGTTCAGCGGCGAGTTCATCGAAGATGTCACGAACGGTTGTCGTCTTCGCTTCGCGGTCCCAGATGCGGTCCATGATCACCGCCTCCAGGTCTCCAAAACCCCGCGATCGCATGGCAGGCCTCCTGTCTCCGCCCTAGAGCATACGGCCGCCGACCGCCACGCCAGTGTTCCGCCAGTCGTCGATCTGTCAGATGGAGCTCTAGCGCAACTCGCGTTGCTCAAGACGCAATCGCAGAAACTCATCTACTATTTACGTACGGAACACGTAGACGGCTGCCTGCTGGGCGGTGACAAATACGGAGGTTGTATGCGGCAGGCCCGTTCACTCGCCGGTCGGCAACGCCGCATGTTCTGGCTGACCGCAATTGCGGCGGCATCGGCGGTGACACTGGCCCTTGGTGCGTGCAGCAGCGACGTCACCCCACCCGCGGCGCAGGTAATCACCGATAAGGGCGATCCCTACAGCAACATGTTGGTGCCGAAGCTGCAGGCGTCGGTGACAGACGGGGCCATCGGCGTCGAGGTGGACTCGCCGGTGACGGTCAGCGCAGGCGACGGTGTGCTCGGCCCCGTCAACATGGTCAACGAGGAGGGCGGGTCAGTTGCCGGCCAGCTCAGCCCCGACGGCCTCACCTGGTCGACCGCCGAGCCATTGGGCTACAACAAGCAGTACACGCTGCACGCCGAGGCGCTCGGATTGGGCGGCGTTTCGCGCAACACCATGACGTTCCAGACCCGCTCACCCGAAAACCTGACCATGCCCTACGTCATGCCCAACGACGGCGAAGCCGTCGGGATCGGTCAGCCGATCGCTATTCGGTTCGACGAGGACATCCCCAACCGGTTGGCGGCCCAGCGGGCGATCAGCGTCAAGACCAACCCTCCGGTAGAGGGTGCGTTCTACTGGATGAGCAACCGCGAAGTCCGTTGGCGCCCAGAGAACTACTGGAAACCCCGGACCACTGTGGAGGTGCAGGTCAGGGCGTACGGCGTCGATCTGGGCGATGGCCTGTTCGGTCAAGATGACGTTTCGACGCGCTTCACCATCGGCGACGAGGTCATCGCGACTGCCGACGATTCGACCAAGACAATGACCGTCCGGGTCAACGGCGAGGTGGTCAAAACGATGCCGATCTCCATGGGTAAGAACAGCACCCCGACCGACAATGGCACCTACATCATCGGTGACCGTTATCGCGATCTCATCATGGATTCCTCGACGTACGGCGTGCCCGTCAACTCGCCGGACGGCTACCGCCTCGAGGTCGAATGGGCCACCCAGATGTCATACAGCGGCATCTACGTGCATTCCGCACCCTGGTCGGTCGGCAGCCAGGGCCGCAGTAACGTCAGCCACGGTTGTCTCAATGTCAGCCCCAACAATGCGATCTGGTTCTACGACAACACCAAGCGCGGGGACATCGTGGAGGTCATCAACACCGTCGGACCGACACTGCCCGGCACCGACGGGCTTGGTGACTGGAACATCCCGTGGGAGCAGTGGCGGGCAGGCAACGCAAACATCTGACGTCATTGCTGTATTCGCTCAGCCCGATGCGTGATTCAGTGGCTTGAATCGCCTCAGCCGCAGACTGTTGCTCACGACGAACACCGACGAGAAGGCCATCGCCGCGCCGGCCAGCATCGGGTTGAGCAGCCCGGCGGCCGCCAGCGGCAGCGCCGCCACGTTATAGGCGAACGCCCAGAAAAGGTTGCCCTTTATCGTGGACAACGTCTTGCGCGACAACCGGATTGCGTCGGGTACCGCACGAAGATCGCCACGCACCAGGGTCAGGTCGCTGGCCTCGATGGCGACGTCGGTACCGGTACCCATCGCCAGCCCGAGATCGGCCTGGGCCAGCGCGGCCGCGTCGTTTACGCCGTCGCCCACCATGGCGACCACCTTGCCCTCGGCCTGCAGCCGCTTCACGGTGTCGACCTTGTCCTGCGGCAACACCTCCGCGAATACCTCATCGATACCGACCTGCTGCGCGATCGTGCGGGCAGCGGCCGTGTTGTCGCCGGTCAGCATGATCGGGGTCAACCCAAGCGTGCGAATCTGCCTGACCGCCTCCGCGGACGTCGGCTTGACCGCGTCGGCGACCACCAGCACCGCCCTCGCCGCGCCGTCCCAGCCGACCGCAACGACCGTCTTGCCCTCGGCCTCGGCCGCAGCGGTGACCCCGACGAGTTTCTCCGGGAGCTGCTGCGCCCAGTCGGCAAGCAGCCGCCGGCGGCCGACAACCACAGCGTGCCCGTCGACGGTGCCCTGCACCCCCAGCCCCTCGACGTTGGTGAAGCCCTCGACCGCGGGCAACTCGCCGATCTTGTCACGGGCGCCCTTGGCGATTGCCCTGGCGATCGGATGCTCGGATGAATCCTCCAGCGCACCAGCCAGTCTCAGCACCTCATCGGGCCGCTCGCCGTCGGCTGTCATCACGTCGAGCAAGGTCATCGTGCCGGTGGTGACGGTGCCGGTCTTGTCGAGCACGATCGTGTCGATTCGCCGGGTGGACTCCAGCACCTCGGGTCCCTTGATCAGGATGCCCAGTTGCGCGCCCCGGCCGGTCCCGACCAGCAGGGCCGTCGGGGTAGCCAGGCCGAGCGCGCACGGGCAGGCGATGATCAGCACAGCAACGGCGGCTGTGAACGCCACGGCGATCGAGCCGCCGGTGCCGATCCAGAATCCCAGCGTCGCGACCGACAGCGCGATCACGATCGGCACGAAGATGGCCGAGATCTTGTCGGCCAATCGCTGGGCCCGGGCCTTGCCGGTCTGCGCCTCCTCGACGAGCCTGGCCATCTGCGCCAGCTGGGTGTCAGAACCGATCCGGTTGGCGCGCACGACAAGTCGCCCACCCACGTTGACCGTGGCGCCGACCACCTGGTCATCCGGGCCGACCTCCGCCGGCATGGACTCGCCCGTCAGCATCGACGCGTCCACCGCGGAGCTGCCCTCGACCACCACACCGTCGGTGGCAATCTTCTCACCGGGACGGACCACGAACTCGTCACCGACCGCGAGCGCCTCGATCGGAATCCGTTGCTCCACACCATTTCTGCGGACAGCGACATCCTTGGCGCCCAGTTTGAGCAACGCACGCAGTGCCGCGCCTGCACGACGCTTGGCGCGGGCCTCGAAGTACCGGCCGGCCAGGATGAACGTCGTAACCCCGGCCGCGACCTCGAGATAGATATTGCTGGTGCCGTCCATACGCGAAATGGTCAGCTCGAACGGATGCGTCATTCCGGCCATGCCTGCGGTACCCCAGAACAGCGCATAGATCGACCAGCCGAAGGCGGCGATCGTGCCCATCGAGATCAGCGTGTCCATGGTGGCAGCGCCGTGTCGCAGGTTGGCCCACGCCGCCTGATGGAAAGGCCACGCACCCCACACCACGACGGGCGCCGCCAGGGTCAGCGACAGCCACTGCCAGTTGGTGAACTGCAGCGACGGGATCATCGCCATGGCGATCACCGGAACGGTCAGCGCGATCGAAATCAGCAACCGCTGACGCAAGGACGCGGTTGGATCTTCCTTCGCTTCGGCGGCCGACCCATCTTGTGGTGCAGCGTTATTGGGCTTGGGCAGCGCGGCGGTGTAACCCGCCTGTTCGACCGCGGCCAGGAGCCTATCGGTCGAGACGTCACCGACGTAATCCACGCGCGCCTTCTCCGTCGCGAAGTTGACCGATGCGGTGACGCCCTCGATCTTGTTCAGCCTCTTCTCGATTCGGGCGGCGCAGGAAGCGCACGTCATTCCGCCGATCCGAAGCTCGACGTGGCCGCCGGGCTGTGTTTCGGTGGCGGGATTCATGGCGCGGTCCTTTCCGTAATCAGTGGCCGTCGCCGTGGTCTTGGGGCGCCGCTCGGGTGGGTACGACGGTGGATTGCTGCCCGGAATCAACCGACAGCGTGAACTCCGCGGTTCTGACCACGCCCGCGTGTTTGAAATCGAGGAACATCCGGTAGTCGCCGTTGCTCGGAATGGTGGTGCCGAAATCGATTCCGGGCCCCGCGGGCGTGGTGCCGTCGCCCGGCCCGCCTATCGGGTGGACGTGAAGATAGGCCAGGTCGGACGCGCGCAAGACCACGAGATGGCCGTAGGCGCCAAGGTAAGGCTGCAGATCGGTGACCGGCTTGCCGTTGCGACTGACCGACAGCGTCAACTCGGACGACTCACTGGCCCTCGGGTCCCCGCTGAGGGTGACGGTGTAATCGTCGACGGTGGCCGTCGTCGCCGGGGGCGGTAACGGCAGAGGGTCGTAGCGGCCCGCGACATGCAGGTCGGCCCCAAGGGTCAGCGCCTCGCCGCCCGCAGGCACGAAATCGGCGAATACCCGATAGGCGCCACCACTGAGATCGACAGGGACACTCCAGGTTCCGCTAGCGTCGAGGAGCGGATGTACATGTTGGAAGCCGGTCATGTCGCGGCGGACAACAATCAGATGCAGCTGCTTCTCATGGCTCACGGCATACCGCGTCAGCGCCGCGCCTGTCGCGTCGGCGATCCGGAATCGCAGCGGCACCCCCTTACCGGCGTCGGCCAGCGCGTTCGCGAGCTCGAGCGTGTAGCCGTCCTGCGTCGACGAGAGTCCCGCCGGAAGTTGCGCGGTCGCCGCGTCCGCAACGCCGGTGACCGGCTTGGCTTCGTGGGTCGGGGAATGTTCGGTGGTGACGTCACCGCCGTCCGGACCGATGGCCGTTCCCACCCCGAAGGCGGCGACGAACACCACCACGAGGGCGACGACGAAACCGGCGATTTTCTGCGGTGCGTTCACATCAGCTCGCGAGCCGATAGCCGGCCTCTTCGACGGCGCTCTTGATCGCGTCGACCTCGACCTGACGCTCGCTGTCGATCGTGACGATGCCGCTGGCCAGGTCGACGTCCACGGCGGTCACTCCCGGAATGCTGCCGACCTCTTCGCGAACCGAGGACACGCAATGCCCACAGCTCATGCCGGTGACCGTGATGCTGACCTTGCTCATGTCCGTTTCCTTTCACGATCACTATTCGATCCCGTCAATGTCATTCGTACCATACCCCCCTAGGGTATGCAACCAGGTCCGCGACCCAGGGAGGTTCGATCGCGTTTGGCCTGCATATCGGGATATTGAGAGTCCCGGACCGAACGCCCCTATTCATACCCTAGGGGGGTACAGTGCATTTCACACAACTACCGCCTCGACCCGGAAGGAATTCCAACATGCCGGCTACCGAACCCCGATTCCGTCACATCGCGCAGCATCCCGTCGTGCGCTCCGTCGCCCGCTGTCTTGTCATCTGCGCTGTCGAAGCGACGTTCCGCCCCGCCCAGCGGGCATCGGAGCCGACGTGCGGGTCGAAGTCCTGCCACTGAAGCGCCGAACACCCCGCCGAGGAGGCACCCCATGCGATCGCGGACATGGACGCGGCGGGAATGCCGGCAGAAATCGGCGCGGCACCGGAACGACGAAGGCGATGTCGGCGTGCAGCCGAATGTTTCGCGCCTTGCGCGTCGTGAGAATCGTTTCGAGGCACCGGAATTCGCAGCCGAACTGGCACGGCGCGGTCTACACGGTTCCGGTCAGATCGAACGCCACCTCGGCGGCATGGTGTTCGTCGGCACCGCCCGAAAATCCTGACGGATGCGAAGCACGGCATTCAGGCGATGTAATTCAGGCTCGTCATCATCCCCGCTTGCTGGTGATAGGTGTTGTGGCAATGCAGCATCCACTCGCCGGGATTGTCGGCGACGAACTCGACGGTCAGCCGCGCCATCGGCTGCACGATCACGGTGTCCTTGCGCGCGCCAGGGCCGCCGTCGGGCTTGACGACCTGGAAGGTGTGGCCGTGCAGATGCATCGGATGCCACATCATCGACATGTTGGAGAAAGTCAGGCTGACGCGTTGACCCTGCTCTACGGTCAGCGGCTCGGCGTCGGAGAACGGCCGCCCGTTGATCGTCCAGTCGTAGGCCATCATGCCGCCGGACAGTTCGGCGGTCAGCTTGGTATCCGGCTTCGCCGGACCCAGGTCGACTTCCGGTGTGGCAGTCAACGAATCAACGGTCGCCACCCGCCCGGTGAGTTCAGGCGGCCGGTATGCGGGCTCGGGAGCGGTTCCGGCACCGGTTTTCAGCAATGCCCGCGCCACCGCTTCTTTGCCCTCCGCCGCGGCCACGAGCGGGAACACGCCGTCACCGGCGGTGACGGTCACGTCGTAACGCTCGCCCATGCCGACCAGAACGGCTTCAGATTCGGTGGGCTCGACGGGGAACCCGTCGGCGTGGGTGACGGTCATCCGATGGCCGGCCAGGGCCACCCGGAATGCGGTATCGGAGCCGGCGTTGACGATCCGGATCTTTATCCGCTGCCCCGGCTTGGCGGTGTGCGTGGTCGGAGCTGCGGGGATGCGTCCGTTGATCAGGTAATACGGGTACATGACGTCGCCTGCGTCGCCGCCCAGCAGTGAGCTGCCCGCGCCGCCCATGCCGTGCATACCAGCCATGCCTGGCATGCCGCCCATTCCCGGCGTGCCCGACCCGCGTAGCCCGTCGTAGATCTGCACGGGGGTTGGGCCAATCCCGTCGGTCCAATCATCCAGTACCACAATCCATTCGGCGTCATAGCGCACGGGATCGGTATCGTCGACAATGATCGGCACATATAAGCCGGTGTCGGCGTCCAGACCGGTGTGCGGGTGTGCCCAGTAGGTACCCGGGTGTGGCACCGAGAACCGGTACACAAAGTCGGTACCCGCGTCGATGTCGGGGCTGGCCGGCGCGGCACCGTCCATGTCGTTGCGTAACGCGATGCCGTGCCAGTGCACCGAAGTCGAGTGGTCCAGGCGATTTTTGACGGTGACCGCCAGTTCGTCTCCCACGCCTGCCCGGATCAGCGGGCCGGGAACGGTATCGCCGTACGCCAGGGTCGTCGCGACTCGGCCGCCGAGGTCGATGTGGGCGCGCTGGGGATTCAGCTCCACGGCGACGGTGCGCCCTGAATGCGGCCTGGCCGCTTCCACCGCACCGATTCGGTCGTTTGGAATCGCCACCCTGGTGTCGCGTGCACATCCGGTGGCAAGGGTGAACCCAGCTGCCAGCGCGCCCCCGACGAACGCCCGCCGGGTGATCCCGCCTGGGCCAAACGATCTTTCAGCCATCGTCGCCGGCTCCGCCATGGCGCCGAGTCCGTGCAGCACCAGGGAGCAGCGCAAGCGTGCCGACTATCGGCACCGCCCACAGCGCGACGATCACCAGCACCACCACCGTCAGGGCAGTCCCGCTCCACATCACGGCAGTCTCCTTCCGTCGACCATACGATGCGCCGCCCGTGCAGGGAAAGCGGTGTGGGTTTTGTAAAGATTCACTCAAGCCCTCGCCCGTTGTGCCGAGGCCGTCCCGCGGGTTGCCCCGCACAGGGCACGATGAGAGGCATGACGGCAAGCCTTGGGCAACAGGACGGCGGCCCCGGGGGCTATCGGGCACTGGTTGTCGACGACGAGGTCCCACTGGCGGGTGTCATTGCCAGTTACCTCAAGCGCGAACATTTCGAAGTGAGCGTCGCTCACAACGGGCACGACGCCGTCGCCCTTGCCCGCGAAATCGACCCCGATGTCGTGGTGCTCGACGTGGCGCTACCTGGCATCGACGGCATCGAAGCGTGCCGGCAGTTGCGGACGTTCTCTGACGCCTATGTCGTGATGTTGACCGCGCGCGATACCGAAATGGACACCGTCGTCGGCCTGTCCGTCGGTGCGGACGACTACGTGACCAAACCGTTCAGTCCTCGTGAGCTGGTAGCGCGGATTCGCGCGATGTTGCGCCGACCGCGCAAGGTGTCCGTGGAGTCCAGAGCCGCGGCGGGCCCGGACCAACCACCGCCGCGGGTATTCGGCGCATTGCAGATCGATGTCGCGGCACGACAGGTGTTCATCGATGACCAGCCAATCATGTTGACTCGCACTGAGTTCGACGTGCTTGCCGCACTGTCGGCACGTCCCGGCGTGGTTTTCAGCCGCCGTCAGCTGCTCGATGCGGTTTGGGCACAGACGTGGGTCGGCAACGAGCACCTCGTCGACGTCCACATCGGGCATCTGCGCCGCAAACTCGGCGACGATCCCGCCGACCCGCGCTACGTCGTCACTGTGCGCGGCGTCGGCTACCGGATGGGAACTGGGCAATGACACACCCCGGGATCGGCGTACGGCTGCTGCTGGCACAGACATTGGTGCTCGTCGCAGGAGCCGCGACAGTCTGGATCGTCGCGTCCGTCGTCGGCCCGCCGTTATTTCGCGAGCACCTGCGCCGTGCGGGGGTTGCCGAAGTATCGAGCGAGCAGATGCACGCCGAGGAGGCCTACACATATGCCACGGCGATCTCGATCGGCGTGGCACTCGGCGTGTCCGCGTTGGCGGCGCTCGTGGTGACGTGGTACCTCAGCCGACGCGTGCAACACTCGGTGGCGGAGGTGTCGATGGCTGCGGCCGCAGTCGCGGATGGGCGTTACGACTTCCGCGTGTCGCCACCAAATCTGGGCGATGACTTCGACTCTCTGGCAAAGGCTTTCAATCAGATGGCCGACCGACTCGAGTCGGTGGAAACCACCCGCCGCAGGCTTTTCGGTGATCTGGCACACGAGATCCGCACTCCGGTCTCGGTGCTGGAGGCTTACCTTGAGGCCGTCGAGGACGGAGTCAAGCCGCTCGATCGCGAAACCATCACCATGCTGCGCGAGCAGGCACGCCGGTTGGTGCGATTCTCCGACGACGTTGCAGCGCTCGCCCAGGCTGAAGAGAGTCAGACGTCTGTTGCTCCCACATCGGTTGCCGCGGAGACACTTATCCAGACGGCGGTAAGCGCTGCGGCAGACGGGTTCACCACGAAGGGCGTAACGCTGGCGTCGCATACCGACGGCGATCTACCCGTGCTGTGGGCGGACCCGCAACGACTCGGACAAGTGCTGGGCAACCTGCTCGACAATGCATTGCGGCACACGCCGCCGGGTGGGCGGGTCGACGTCACGAGCACCGCAGGCCGTGACGATCTCCGGATCGTGGTCACAGACAACGGGGACGGCATTGTCGCCGAACATCTGCCACATGTGTTCGAGCGCTTCTACCGGGTGGATGCGGCCCGGGACCGCGAGCACGGTGGGGCCGGAATCGGCCTCGCGATCGCCAAAGCCCTAGTCGAAGCGCATCACGGCCATATCAGCGTGAGCAGCAGCGGCCCGGGGACCGGCACGAGATTCACGATCACGTTGCCGGTCCACCGGGTCGACTAACGAAGGGCTACAGCGACTCCAGCATGCCCTTCATGGTGTCGATTTCCTGCTGCTGCGTAGTGGCGATGGTTTGCGCCATCTCCTTTGCCGCCGGATATTTGCCGTCCTTTATTTCGGTCTGCGCCATCGTGATTGCGCCTTCATGGTGAGCAATCATCTGGGTCAGGAACAGTTTGGCCGCGTCGACACCTTGCGCGTTCTGCAGTGCCGTCATGTCCTGCTCGGACATCATCCCCGGCATGCCTTGCATACCCCCCGACGGCATCGGCATGTCCCCGGACGGCATAGGCATGTTGCCATGGCCGGGCATGTCCATATCTCCCGAAGGCATCGGTGGCATCGGCGGATTGCCCCACTGCTTCAACCAGTCCTGCATCTGCGTGATCTCGGGCCCCTGCGCCGCCTTGATCTGCTTGGCCAGCTCTGTAACGCGTGGGTCGATGCCCTGTTTGGCGAGCAGCATGTCGCTCATCTCGATCGCCTGCTGATGGTGCGGAATCATATGGCGGGCGAACATGATGTCCGCTTGATTGTGATCCTGGCCGGCCGGCGCCGTCGTCGCAGCTGCCGTCGCGCTCGTCGGGGACATATGCCCCGTCGACTGTTCAGCGCCCGAATCACTTGAACTACTACAACCCGTTGCAAGTGCGAGCGCCGCCAGCGCGCCCGCACCAGCCATCATCGTTCGCTTCCACATCACTGCGTGATTCCTCCTCGTCGTCGCCGCGCACGAGGAGTACCCGTGCGAAGGCCAAGTCCGAGCCTTCCGACGACCCATGCGGCTTCGGCTAGTCGTTTCGTGAAGATTCGATAAAGGCGAGCGCCGATGGGGTGGTGCTATCGCATTTCCGCTCGCTGCTGGAATGGGCGGCAAGCATTCAGCCATAAGCGGTCAGCCGGAGACGCCCGCGCAAGGACCCGCTACTCCTCGCTCTCAGTCATCCCCATCGCCGTCGTCGGGTAGTAGGTATCGCTCGGGGTGGTGGTAGTTGTTGACCCGTGTTTGGCCGGTGTCCAGGTGTGGTGGTGGGATCCATTCGGTGCGGCCGTCTTTGCGTTTTCGGGTGGTGTAGCCGCCGGGTTTGACGCGGCGGTTGTCTTTGCCACAGGCCAGGGTTTCGTCGGTGATGTTCGTCTGGCCGCCGGCGGCCCAGTCTTGGGCGGCGTGATGGACCTGGCTGTGATAGGCCGGGGCGGTGCAGCCGGGGAAGGTGCAGCCGCGGTCCTTGGCGTAGAGCACGATCCGCTGGGCTTTAGAGGCCAAGCGTTTGGCCCGGCCCAGATACAGCGGTTCGTTGGTGTGTTTGTCGAACACCGCCAGGTAGTGATGCGCGCCAGCGGCTTGGCGGATCACTTCGGTCATCGGCAGCAGGCTGCCCCCGCCGGTGACCGCATGCCCTCGACCGGATTCCAGCTCTCGCAGGGTGGTGGTGATGACCATGGTGACCGGTAGCCCGTTATGGCTGCCCAGTTGTCCTGAGGCCAGCACGGCTCGCCCCATCGCAACCGGCGCGTCGTGGTTGCGCTGCCCGGTGGAGCGCGTATCGGAGGCGACCGCTTCGGGGGTGGGTTCACCGTCCACACACGGCGACTCGTCGTCGGGGTTGCACATGCCCGGAGCGCCGTGTTTGGCCATCACCGGTTCGAGCACCGCGCGCGCTTCTGGCGTCAACCAGCCTTCGGCCTTGCTCATCCCATCGCGCTGTTGCGGGCCGATGCGAAAGCTGCGCCGCCGGGCCCGATCGGCGTCAGAGAACTCGCCGTCGGGGTTGACCAGTGCCATCAACCGGTCGGCGAGCGCGCGCAGCTCGGTGGGCCCCAGATCGGCCGCGGCGTGGGCCAGATCGGCCTCGGCGAGCTCGCGGGTCTGATAGTCCACCGCCGCGGGCAACTGGTGAAAGAACTTCTCAATGGTGCGCACATGCTCGGCGCCGATGTCGCCGCGGGCCTGGGCGGCGGCGGTGTTCGGCAGTGCGGGGGCCAGGGGCTCACCGTTGAGCGCGCGTCGTGGCCCCAACAGCTGGGCGTGGCGGATCCGGCGCTTGGCGTCGTCCTGGGAGATCCGCAGCCGGGTGCACAACACCTGCGCCCACGAGGTGCCACCCAGCTCAGCGAGGCAGCCTTGGGCGGTCAGCCGATGGAGGATCCGCTGTTCCAGCGCGGGCGCGCGGCGCAGATTGCGTTCCAGCCGATCCTGCAGGACCAGCAATTCGGCATCGGTAAACCCCTCAATGCAACGCCCGAGGAACGTGTCGAACACCGCGTCCAAATGGTCGCAAGCGGCCAGGATGGCCTCCCGATCCGACACCGCATCCGAACGCATGTTCGAACACTATCGCCGGCCACCGACAAAAACCGACCGCCGTCACAGCCTGAAACCAAAGTGACACAAGTGAATTGAGGCGCGTCAGATCCGCGCGACGCGGAACAATTTCACCTCGTCGCTGACGCCCTTGAGACGGCGCGTGCCCGCCGACGTCCAGTCGAACCCCGGCGCGTTCGCGACCGCATCGCGCGCCGACTCGGCCGCCAACACCGTCCCCGGACGCGCAGCGCCGGTCACCCGGCTCGCGAGGTTGACGGGACTCCCGAACCAATCGCCCGCGCGCGTGACGGCGCACCCGGACGCGACACCGATCCGCAGCCGGGGCAAACCGTTGGCCGCTGCCGCGTCGGCGAGTTCGAGCATGGCCGCCAGCAGCGGGGCCGCCTCGAAGGACACGAGCATCACCGCGTCGCCGATCGACTTGACGAACCGAACCGGTGCGAACGCGACATCGTGCGCGAGGTCGGCCAGCCGGCTGGCCACATGTTCCAGTTCCTCAGCCGGCAGCGCCTCGCCGAGTCGAGTGAATCCGGCAAGGTCCGCGAACGCAACGGTCACCGGCCGCGCACCGGGGAGCGTGCCCGCGGCCCGCTCGGCAGCCGTTACGGCCTCCATTTCGAACGAGTGCCGCAGCACCATGCGGATCAGGTCGTCCATCAACGGACCCAGTGACGGCGCCGCCCGACGCGCCAACTGCTCGGATCCCTCGGCAAGCTCGATCTCCGTCGACCCCGGCCGCAGAATGGTTTTCAGCGCCGCCTCGCGCATGATCGCCGCCGCGTGACCGAGACTTTCCACGAGCACCCGCATGACGGCGACCGCGTCCTCTGGGGCCATGCCCAGATCGAGAAACATCGACGCCCGCGCCGCCGCCACACCGTCCGCGCGCAACAACACCGCCGCGTCGGGATCGTCGATGCAGGGCAGACCGACGGCACGTTGCAGGCGCTGCAGCAGCGCCAGTTCGACCCCGGTCGACTCGCAGATCTCGCGCGCGGAGACGTAGTCCCCGTCGTCACCGAGTACTCGGTACGCGGGCAGCATCAACGGCGCGGCCACGGACGCGCGAATGTGCTCGAGCTTGAAATCGCGGTCCAGCAGCCAGGCGATCAGCTCCGCCCGTTCTCGACGCGCGTCCCCCTCGAGGCCGTCGAGCAGGCCCAACGCTTCGATATCGACGTTTTCGGCCATGGCACCAACACTATTCCTCGCCTGCGCCGCGAGCGCGGAACAGCTTGACCTCGCCCTTGACGCCCTTGAGGTGCCGTGCGCCCGCGAAGGACCAGTCGAATCCTTCGGCGGATGCGATTGCGACGCGGGCAGATTCGGACACCAGTACTGCGCCCGGACGCGCCACACCTGTGATCCGGCTTGCCAGATTCACCGGGCTGCCGAACCAGTCGCCTGCTCGGCTGACAGCCGACCCCGCCGCGATCCCGACACGCAGCTGGGGAAAATCCTCGTGCTTCTCGGAAGCCGCACAAAGAGCCAGGACCGTGCGCAATAACGCAACGGGATCGGTGCTGACGAACATCACCGCGTCGCCGATCGCCTTGATGAACCGCACCGGTGGCACGACGACGTCCTGGGCGAGGGTGGACAACCTGCTGGCCAGACCCTCCAGCTCCTCGGGCGATCTCGCCTCCCCCAGCCGGGTGAACCCAACGAGGTCGGCAAACGCGACGGCGATATTGCGTGCGCCAGGGACGATTCCGGCGGCCCGTTCGGCAACGCTGACCGACTCGGTCTCCAACGTGTGGCGCAATTGCACGCGCAGGACGGCCTCGCATAACGGGCCGAGCATGGGCGAAAACTCTCCTACCAACCCCTCGTAGGCTTGGGCGAGCTGTAGTTCCGTGGCGCCCGGCACGATGACGGCCTCCAGGACGACCTGGCGCATCATTTCGG
>DATFCF010000706.1:0-2679 GCA_035253445.1 Mycobacterium sp. | reverse complement strand
CGCGGCCACCGCGCGCGACACCTCAACGCTCAAGGACCTGACGGAGAAGTTCGGCGACGCGTTGTTGCCCATCCAGCTCGACGTGACGGACCGCGACGCGGACTTCGCCGCCGTCAAGCAGGCCCACGACCACTTCGGTCGGCTCGACGTCGTCGTCAACAACGCGGGATACGGCCACTTCGGCTTCATCGAGGAGCTCACCGAGCAAGAGGCGCGCGCCCAGATCGAAACGAATGTCTTCGGCGCGCTGTGGGTCACCCAGGCCGCGCTGCCGTATCTACGCGAGCAGCGCAGCGGGCACATCATCCAGGTGTCGTCGATCGGCGGGATCACCGCGTTCCAGAACGTCGGCATCTACCACGCGTCGAAGTGGGCGTTGGAGGGCTTCTCGCAGGCGC
This sequence comes from Mycobacterium sp., assembly GCA_035253445.1. Taxonomy (GTDB): domain Bacteria; phylum Actinomycetota; class Actinomycetes; order Mycobacteriales; family Mycobacteriaceae; genus Mycobacterium. The sequence goes on along the minus strand of DATFCF010000706.1, from coordinate 2,281 downwards.
TTGCGCAGGAGGTCGCGTCGTTCGGTATCCACGTGACGCTTATCGAGCCGGGCGGGTTCTCCACGGACTGGGCAGGCTCGTCGTCCAAGCGCTCCGAGCCGCTGCCCGCCTACGCGGAGGTACATGCCGAGGCGGACAGGATCCGCAGCCAGCGCATGTCCAAGCCAGGAGACCCGAACGCGTCCGCACGCGCCGTACTCAAGATCGTCGACGCCGATCACCCGCCGCTGCGCGTGTTCTTCGGTGAGCTGCCGCTGCAGCTGGCCAAGGCCGACTACGAGAACCGGCTCAAGACGTGGGAGGAATGGCAGCACGTCGCGGTCGAGGCGCAGGGCTGATTTCCCGTGCGCGGGGTGATCAGGCGGCCTTGAGGCGGCGTGCCCCTTGCACGGCCTCGTAGTGGCCCAGCAGCTCGTCGCAGATCGCGGGCCAGGTCCGGCCCAGCACGCTGCGGCGTGCGGCCACCGAGTAGCGGTGACGTTCGGCGATCAGGTGGTCGACCGACTCGGGGAGTTTGGCCTCGAACTCGTCGACCGGCAGCAACAGCCCGGTGCGGTACGGCGCGACCAGATCTCGCGGACCGCCGGCGTCGGGAGCAATGACCGGCAGACCGGACGCCATCGCCTCCTGCACGGCCTGGCAGAACGTCTCGTGCTCGCCCGGGTGCACGAAGACGTCCATGCTGGCGTACGCGGTGGCGAGTTGGTCGCCATACAGGGCGCCGGTGAAAACGGCTGACGGAAGCGCGGTTTGGAGCTTGGCCTGGTCGACGCCGTCGCCGACGATGACCACCTGAAGATCGTCGCGGTGTGCCAGCACCTGCAGGCGCTCGACGTGTTTCTCCGGTGCGAGCCGGCCAACGAATCCGACGATCGGCCTGCCATCCGGGGACCACTGCCGCCGCAGGGCTTCGTCGCGCGCAGAAGGGGCATAGCCGGTGATGTCAACGCCGCGCGCCCACTTGTGCACGCGCGGGATGCGATGAGCGGCAAGGTTTTCCATCGCCGATGTGGACGGCGCCAGCGTGCGGTCGGCGCGGCTGTGTAGATGACGCGTCCACGCCCATGCTGCTCGCGATGCCATCCCGATGCCGTAGCTTTGCGCGAAACCCGCCACGTCGGTTTGGAATACCGCCACCGTCGGCACACCGAGGTAGCGTGCGGCGTGCAGGCCGCCGTATCCCAGCAGGGCCGGCGACGCCAAATGTACGACGTCGGGCTCGAATCCGCGCAACACGCCGACCATCCGCGGTCGCGGCACACCGAGCGGCAACGAGGTGATCTTCGGGAACATCCGCGACGGGACCCGATGCACGCGGATTCCGTCGTGCACCTTGTCGGCAGGCGGTTGGCCCCGCGGCGTGTCCGGGGCGATCACGAGAACCTCGTGACCGGTGCGGCGGAGATGCTCGATCACCCGAAGCACCGAGTTGGTGACGCCGTTGACATTCGGGAGGAAAGACTCTGCGACGATTGCAACGCGCACACCAAGATCGTGCCAGCGGCGACTTTCGCGAAGGTTGCATGCGGGGATACGACACGCAAAGTCTTCGTGCCGGTGAACCCATGATCCGCCTAATGCGTATCCAGTATCGTGCGCACAAAGAAGGGCGGTTGACATGCGGATATCCCCGGCCGTGGTGGTGTTGACGATAGCGCTGCTGCTCGGCGCCGTCGGCTGCACCAAGCAGGTTTCTGGCGCCGCGGCGCCCGACCCGAACAAGCCGCCGCTCGAGTTGAGTGAAGACGGCTTCGGCGTCGTGGCCGGTTTCGAAAACGCCCCAGCCCGGATCGAGATCTTCACCGAGCCGCAATGCAGTCACTGCGCCGACCTGCAGGCAGATTTCGGCGACCAGCTCGCGTACTACATCGGCGTCGGCGCGTTGAAGGTCACATACCGCCCGGTGACGTTCCTCGACGAGGAAACCGGCGGCCACTCCGCACGGGTGAGCAACGCCATGTTCCTTGCCGCCGAAGGAGCGGACGGACAGAAGGCGACGGGCACCGAATTCCAGCGGTTCGTCGCGGAGCTGTGGGCCAGTCAGGATCCAGGCGGGCCAGGCCCCAGCGACGACGAAATGGCCGACATGGCCAAGCAGGCCGGCATGCCGGAGACTGTCGCGGCGAAGATCGCCGACGGTGGATCTGCGGTGAACGTCACCGATATGGACCAGTCGAACTTCCAGTACTTGTTCGAGATCGATGTGCAAGCCGCCGGCACACCAACGGTTTACGACCCCGCCACGGACGAGAGGATCGACATCTACGACGACGACTGGCTG
>DATFCF010000705.1:0-6215 GCA_035253445.1 Mycobacterium sp. | reverse complement strand
GGTCGCGGCTACCGGCGCCCTCGTCGCCGTCATCGTGTTCCTCCTGACCGAGCTTGCGCATCCGTTCTTCGGTGAGATGAGTACGTCCCCGGAACCGCTGCGTGCGGCGATCGAGGTTCTGGAGTCCCACTAGCCCGCCCGACCGCTACTACGGCGTGTAGTTGGGGTGCTCTACGATCGAGGCCGTGCCCGTCGGACGATTCTTCCTACGACTGGTCGACCTGCTGCCCATGCCGAGCCTGCGGGCTCAGCGCGTCATCGCGTTCTTGGTCATCCTGACCCAGGGCGGTATTGCGGTCACCGGCGCGATCGTCCGTGTCACCGCCTCGGGCCTGGGCTGCCCGACCTGGCCGCAGTGCTTCCCCGGCAGCTTCACCCCGGTTCCAGTGGCCGAGGTGCCCGTTGTGCACCAGGTGGTCGAGTTCGGCAACCGGATGATCACCTTCCTCGTGGTGCTGACGGCCGCCCTCGCGGTGCTGGCCGTCACCCGGGCCCGTCGCCGCCGCGAGGTGTTGATCTACGCCTGGCTGATGCCGGCCTCGACGGTGGTGCAGGCCGTGATCGGCGGCATCACGGTGCTGACCGGTTTGCTGTGGTGGACGGTCGCGATTCACTTGCTGGCCTCGATGACCATGGTGTGGCTGGCGGTGCTGCTCTACGTCAAGATCGGCGAGCCCGACGATGGTGTCCCCGTCCCGCGGGTGCCGAAGCCGTTGCGGCAGTTGACTGTTCTCAGCGGTGTCGCACTGGCAGCGGTGCTGGTGACGGGCACGCTGGTGACCGGCGCCGGACCGCACGCCGGCGACAAGAGCGTCGACCGGACCATCCCGAGGCTTCAGGTGGAGATCACCACGCTGGTGCACACGCACTCTTCGCTGCTGGTGGCTTATCTATCGCTGCTCGTCGCTCTCGCCTTTGCACTGCTGGCGGTGCGCGCCCCGCGACCGGTGATGGTCCGACTGGGCGTGCTGGTGGTGCTGGTGTGCGCGCAGGGGCTTGTCGGCACCGTCCAGTTCTTCACGGGCGTACCCGCCGCACTGGTAGCCGTCCACGTCGCCGGCGCGGCGGCATGTACCGCGGCCACCGCCGCGCTATGGGCGTCGATGCGAGAGCGGGCCAAGCCCAAGCCGCTCGAGGGCGACCTCAACACCTAGCGCGAACTCGCGCTGCTGGCGAGTGCGTGCGGCGGAATCGAGCTGCTGCCAACCCAGCGACGGTTCGATGAGTTCCAACTCCAGCAGCTGCGCATCGCCTGCGCCGCCGAGCACGTCGACGCGGGCGTACAGAAACTCGTCGGCGCCAATGCCCAGGTGCGCGGCCGCGGCGGCCAACGCCGCATGACCAACGTCCCACAGCTCGAAGTCCGGCTCGGCCGGCGTGAGCGACTCCTCCGCGTACGTACCGGACTCGTCGAAGACCGGCCGCCGGCCGGGCGGCGGCAGGATCGGCCCCTTCGTGAACGCATGCGATTGCTGACCGTGCAGAAACACCATCGCCGTTTCGCCGTCTTCCACTCGCGGGTCGTAGGGCTGCACCAGCACGGTGCGATCCTGGTCATGCAATACCGCCGCATGGTCACTAGCCTCGTCGTGATCCGTAAACCGAAGAGCGCCAACCGATCCCGCCCCGACGGCCGGTTTCACGACGACTTCCCCCCTCGGCAGTCGTACCTTCTCGCCGGGCGCGAAGAACCGGCTGGGCACCGTCGGGACCCCGGCCGCGGCCAGGTCGGCCAGATACCGCTTGTCGGTGTTCCACGCCACCACCGCCGGAATGTTCAGCAGGTGAGGCACACGGGTGGTCCAGGCCAGGAACTCGTCGAGGCGGTCGACGTAGTCCCACGTCGCGCGGAGGATCACCAGATCGGCATCGAGTGCCGCAGGGTCGTCCCAGGACAGCCAGCGGGCGTGTAGCCCACGCTTGCGCAGGGCGGCCACCAGTTCGGCGTCGTCACCGTCGCCCTCCGGCAGTGCTGGGCATCCCGCCAGCACGATGCGGGGATGGAACACGTCTGGCCTGGCAAGTTTCATGACGCATGGATGATAGTCAGCATGAAGGCCATCGAAGTCGCCGAGACCGGCGGACCCGAAGTTTTGACCCACGTCGAGGCGCCCCAGCCCTCCCCCGGCGCCGGTGAGGTGCTGATCAAGGCCGAGGCCATCGGCGTCAACTTCATCGACACGTATTTCCGGTCCGGGCAGTATCCGCGCGAGCTGCCGTTCATCGTCGGCGCGGAGGTCTGTGGGACCGTCGAGGCCGTCGGCGACGACGTCGCCGCGCTGAGCGTCGGCGATCGCGTCGTCACGTCCCAGGCCGACGGAGCCTATGCGGAATACTGCGTCGCCCCAGCCGATTTCGTCGCTTATGTGCCCGAGGGGGTGAGTCCCGACGCAGCAGCGGCGTCCCTACTCAAGGGCATGACCGCGCACTATCTGATCAAGTCGGTGTATCCGGTCCAAGAGGGCGACGCCGTGCTGGTGCACGCCGGCGCGGGCGGGGTGGGCCTGATCCTGACGCAGTGGGCCACCAGCCAGGCCGTCCGGGTGATCACCACCGTGTCGACGCCGGACAAAGCGGAACTGTCCCGCAAAGCGGGCGCAGTCGAGGTGCTCGACTATCCGGAAGACCCCGAGGAGTTCGGCGCCAAGATCAAGGACCTCACCGACGGTGGCGTCGCGGCGGTGTACGACGGTGTCGGAGCGGCGACCTTCGACGCCAGCCTGGCCAGCCTGCGGATTCGCGGCACGTTGGCACTGTTCGGCGCGTCCAGCGGACCCGTCCCGCCGTTCGACCCTCAGCGGCTCAACGCCGCCGGTTCACTGTTCCTGACGCGGCCGACGCTGCTGCACTACACCCGCACGCCCGACGAGTTCGCTTGGCGCGCCGGGGAACTGCTGAACGCGATCGCCGACGGCACAATCGCCGTCACCATCAGCGAGCGCTACCGCCTGGAGGACGCCGAGCAGGCCCACCGCGACCTGCAGGGCCGCAAGACCGTCGGCTCCGTCGTACTAGTGCCCTAGGTCGTACTAGTGCCCTAGGTCGGGTGTGCCTCCGCGCCCGCCTGCGAGCGACTTTCGAGCGACACCCCCGATGACGGCCGCAGGTTGTCGCTCGGTTGTCGCTTAGAGGAGGGCGGCAACACTCTTGGTCCGGTGCGCAACTCATGAGAGGCATGCGAACCGTGCGACGAACGAGGCGCGCGTGTCGTTGCGACGGCGGGCCGCCGTACTAGTGCCCTAACAGCGTGGGCAGCGCCAGCGCCGAGTCGATCGCCAGCGCACAGAACACCACGGCCAGGTAGTTGTTGGACTGCAGGAACAGCCGCAGCGGCTTGACCGGCTCACCGCGGCGCACCCCGGCGTACAACTGGTGGGCCATCACCAGGAACCAGGCACCGGCCAGCAGAGCGACCGCCGCATACAGCCAGCCCGTCGCCAGTGCCAACGCCAGCGTGGCCGCCACCGTCAGCCAGGTGTAGATCAGGATCTGCTTGGTGACCTGGCGCTCGGTTGCCACCGTGGGCAGCATCGGCACCCCGGCTGCGCGGTAGTCCTCCTTGTAGCGCATGGCCAGCGCCCAGGTGTGCGGCGGAGTCCAGAAGAAGATGATCGCGAACATCACCAGTGCAGGCCACTGGATGGTGCCGGTGACCGCGGACCAGCCGATCATCACCGGCATGCAGCCGGCCGCCCCGCCCCAGACGACGTTCTGCGAGGTACGACGCTTGAGTAGCAGCGTGTACACGAGCACGTAGAACGTGATCGTCGCGCCCGCAAGATGCGCCGACAGCAGGTTCGTCGTCCACCACAACCAGAAGAACGAGGCAACGGACAGCGCGAGCCCGAACACCAGCGCATGACTTCGAGGCACCGTGGCCCGGGCCAACGGACGCCGCTCGGTGCGCTTCATCACCTTGTCGATGTCGGCGTCTGCCACGCAGTTCAGGGTGTTGGCGCCCGCCGCCGCCAGCAGCCCGCCGAACAGCGTGTTGAGTATCAGCAGCGGATCAACCGTGCCGCGGTGGGCCAGCAGCATCGCCGGAATCGTCGTGACCAGCAGGAGCTCGATCACGCGCGGCTTGGTCAAGGAGAGATAGCCAAGGAGGATGGTGCGGATTCGGCTCGGCGCCGCGACGCCTTCGCGAATGCTCACGCAGGTGACTCCTCAGAAATGGCGACAGCGCGCCCTGGCTTCTACTACAGACGATGGTAGACCGCAGACCGGTGGCCCTGTCACCCCAGGGTCGGCTCAGGTTAACGGCGTCCGAATCGTCTGGACGCGACCTGCAGCCGCCGACCATCCCCCACTAGGGTGGGTATGCGGATTGCCGAGATCAAGGAGTGCGCCCCGTGACCACACTCGAAGACATTTCTGCCCTCACCCGTCCGAACCACCCGGACGACTGGACCGAGTTGGACTCGGTCGCTGTCGACACGGTCCGGGTGCTGGCGGCCGACGCAGTGCAGAAGGTCGGCAACGGCCATCCCGGTACAGCGATGAGCCTGGCGCCGCTGGCGTACACGCTCTTCCAGCGCCAGATGCGCCATGACCCCAGCGACGTTCACTGGCTGGGCCGCGACCGCTTCGTCCTTTCCTGCGGGCACTCCAGCCTGACGCTGTACATCCAGCTCTACCTCGGCGGCTTCGGCCTGGAGCGCAGCGACATCGAGTCGCTGCGGACGTGGAAGTCCAAGACACCGGGGCATCCGGAGTTCCGCCACACAAGAGGCGTGGAGATCACCACCGGGCCCTTGGGTCAGGGGCTGGCCTCGGCCGTCGGCATGGCAATGGCATCGCGTTACGAGCGCGGCCTGTTCGATCCCGACGCACCGGCAGGTGAGAGCCCGTTCGACCACTACATCTACGTCATCGCCTCCGATGGAGACATCGAGGAGGGCGTCACCAGCGAGGCGTCGTCGCTTGCCGGTACGCAACAACTCGGCAATCTGATCGTGTTCTACGACCAGAACCAGATCTCGATCGAACACGACACGAATATCGCGCTCTCCGAGGATGTTCCGGCACGCTACCGCGCGTACGGCTGGCATGTGCAGGAGGTCGAAGGCGGCGAGAACGTCACCGGAATAGAAGAAGCGATCGAGGCCGCACGCAAGGTCACCGACAAGCCGTCGTTCATCGCAGTGCGGACGATCATCGGCTATCCGGCACCGACCAAGATGAACACCGGCGGTGTGCACGGCTCCGCGCTCGGCGAGGAAGAGGTCGCCGCCACCAAGAGGGTGCTCGGCTTCGACCCGGAGAAGACGTTCGAGGTGCGTGACGAGGTCATCGAGCACACCCGCAAGCTGGTGGCCCGTGGCAAGGAAGCCCACGAGAAATGGCAACCGGCGTTCGACGCCTGGGCGGAACGCGAACCCGAACGCAAGAAGCTGCTCGACCGCCTACTGGCCCAGGAGCTGCCCGATGGGTGGGACGCCGACCTGACCTACTGGGAACCGGGCTCCAAGGCGGTGGCCACCCGTGCCGCATTCGGTCAGGTACTCAACGACGTCGCGCCGAACCTGCCCGAACTGTGGGGCGGCTCGGCCGACCTGGCCGGCAGCAACAACACCACCATCAAAGGCGTGAATTCGTTCGGGCCACCGTCGATTTCGACCTCCGACTTCAAGGCCGACTGGTACGGCCGGGTGTTGCACTTCGGCATCCGCGAGCACGCGATGGGATCGATCCTGTCCGGCATCGTCCTGCACGGTCCGACTCGCGCGTTCGGCGGGACGTTCCTGCAGTTCTCCGATTACATGCGCCCGGCGGTCCGGCTGGCGTCGTTGATGGATATCGACACCATCTACATCTGGACCCACGATTCGATCGGCCTGGGCGAGGACGGCCCCACCCATCAGCCGATCGAGCATCTCGCGGCTCTGCGGGCCATCCCGAACCTGTCGGTGGTGAGGCCGGGTGACCCCAACGAGACCGCCTACGCCTGGCGCAGCATCATCGCCCGCGGCAACGGCAGCGGTCCGGTCGGTTTCATCCTGACCCGCCAGGGCATCCCGGTCTTGGAGGGCACCAGCGCCGAAGGCGTCGCCAAGGGCGGTTACGTGCTCGGCGGTGACAATGCCGCCGATGCGGAGGTGATCATCATTGCCACCGGGTCCGAGCTGCAGTTAGCCGTGGAGGCCAAGAAGTTGCTGGCGGAGAAGGACATCGTCGCCGCAGTGGTCTCGATGCCCTGCGTCGAATGGTTCGAG
>DATFCF010000704.1:0-2244 GCA_035253445.1 Mycobacterium sp. | reverse complement strand
GTGGATCCAACGGCGATGTTGCAGGGTATCGCTGCGGCTTTCCAATCCACCGGTGGCTCACTCCAGCAGTCGTTGGGCTCGGTGGACGACGCATGGCAAGGTGCCTCGGGTACCGCCGCGGCCGCCAAGACCGCCACCGCGATCGCGAACGGAACAGAGGTCGGTGCGCAGTCCGAGGCGCTGCGAAACAGCCTGGCGTCGGCGGCCGCCGACGTCGCGCAGGCTCGGGCTCGACTGATCGAGATAGTCGCTGAATTTCAAGCCACACTTGCGGCGATCGGGCCCAGCATCATCTTTCCGTGGGGGTGGGCGGCCGCGATCGCCGCTGCGAACAAGGCCATCGCGGCGACCGCCGAGGTGATGACGGAGCTGCAAACGTCACTGGGAGCCCAGGCCGCGGAGGTGACCGCAACGGGAGCGCCGGTCGCCGTCACCGCCGCTCCGCAGATGGCGTCCTCCTCCGCATCCCCCTCCCCGATGTCAAGCTTGGCTTCACCACTGATGTCGATGGCTACCAAGGCCGCTCAGGCGGGAGTCCAGGCCGGCACTCAGGCGGCATCCGCGGCAAGTCAGTCTGCCGCACAGACAGCCTCTGACACCGCCGCCGTCCCAGCCGGCGCCGTCGGCCCACTGCCCGGGGGCTCGGGAGCGACGGCCGGAGGTGGAGCCGGTGGTGGCGGCGCGGGCGGTGGCGGTGCGGGGCCCCTTCCGCCGCGATCAATTGCGACCTCGGCGATGGTGCAGCCCGAAACCGCCTCGACGACAGGTCAAACGGCGATGCGCGCGTCGGGCGGCGTCGCGGGAGCCACAGGCGCGGGCATGATGGGCGCACCGTATGCGCCCATGGCCGGGGCCGGCCAAGGAGCGAACGCTTCGTCGAACAGCCACACGGCCGCGGCGTTCCTGCACACCACCGACCAAGGCGGCGAGATCGTCGGCGATCTCGGCACTGCGGCTCCCCCGGTCCTCGGGGAAGCCGATCCCAATGAGCCTCCGGACGTCGAACTCCGGATCTAGTTATCGTCAGTGAGGAGAATCGTGATGGCCGATAGTGCCGGAATGTCGATGCAGCCCGCCGAAGTGGCAGAGGTCAGTCGTCTACTGGACGAGCTAGCGGGTCGCGTGCAACGTGTATTGGCCGACGAGGCAGCCAATCTCACTGTGACCGCGTCAGGGCGCGATGAGGTGTCCCAGCGTGTTGCGGGCACCCTCAACGAAGTGCACGCGTCGTTCGGCGCCGCCGCTGAGCAAGGACTCGGCGAGATGCGCGAGGTCGCCGCGACAGTGCGCACACATTCGAACAGCGTCGTGGCTTCCGAAGAAGACTTCGCCAGCTAGCCACGCGTCGGCACGATCGCTCACCCCGGCTCGGCGAAGGGAGGTCACGGCGTGGGTTTCAGCAATGTTGTGTGGGCATCGCGCAGCACGGAGCAGTTGGCTCGTGACCTCACCGACGGACCGGGCCCGGCGTCGGTCGGCGGAGCCGGTGCCGCATGGGTGCGGGTGGCCAACGAACTGACCAGCATTTCAACTGATTTCGACAAGCTCGTGACGCGTTTGCGGACCGTGTGGGAAAGCCGCGCGTCCGGCGCAGCGGTACAACGTCTGGAGGAGTTCGGCAAATGGCTGCAGGCGGTCAGTCTCAGCGCGGCGGCCAACGGTCAGCGGGCCGAGGAGGCCGCCGTCGCCAACACCGTTGCCGTATTGGCGATGCCCAGCGTGCCTGAGGCGATCGAGGCCAGGGCCGCGCAGGACATGATGGCCTCGCTGGCCGCCTACAACGGAGCCGTGCTCACCGGCACCTTCGCCGAGTTCGATGAAGCGGCCACAGCGGATCAGGCCAACGCGGCCGCGGTCATGACCCAGTACGAAGACGCCGTCTCGCACTTGGCGCAGCCGTGGGAACAGCCAGCGCCTCCGCAGGTGTCAAAGGGAAATGCCCTGGCGGCAGAACGGGACCCCGCGGGTGAATCTGCCGGCGGCGGTGGCTCTGCCGGGGGCGGCGCGGGCGGTGGCGCGATGCCCGCGATGCCGCTTTCACCGATGCTAGCCCAGGAAATCAAGTCCAGCCCCGATCCGAAGAGCCTGCAGAAGACGACATTTGCCTCCGCAGGCGGGTCAGCGGCTACCGGAATGGGCGGTGCCCCATATGCGCCAATGGCCGCGGGAATGGGTCGCGGTGATCAGGGTCGTGATTATGAATCGGCCCAGCCCACCGAAGCGCTGGAAGGTGCGGGCGATCCC
>DATFCF010000703.1:0-4636 GCA_035253445.1 Mycobacterium sp. | reverse complement strand
TGCACGAGTTCACCACTGTGCCCGGTGTCAAGGAAGACGTCACCGACATCATCTTGAACCTCAAGAGCCTGGTCGTGTCGTCCGAGGAGGACGAGCCGGTCACCATGTACCTGCGCAAGCAGGGGCCCGGCGCGGTCACCGCGGGTGACATCGTTCCGCCCGCCGGCGTGACGGTGCACAACCCGGACATGCACATCGCCACGCTGAACGACAAGGGCAAGCTCGAGGTCGAGCTGGTTGTCGAGCGCGGCCGCGGCTACGTTCCCGCCGTGCAGAACAAGGCGTCGGGTGCCGAAATCGGCCGCATCCCGGTCGATTCCATCTACTCGCCGGTGCTCAAGGTCACCTACAAGGTGGAGGCCACCCGCGTCGAGCAGCGCACCGACTTCGACAAGCTGATCCTCGACGTCGAGACCAAGAGTTCGATCACCGCTCGTGACGCGCTGGCGTCGGCGGGCAAGACGCTCGTCGAGTTGTTCGGTCTGGCACGGGAACTCAACGTCGAGGCCGAAGGCATCGAGATCGGCCCGTCGCCGGCCGAGGCCGACCACATCGCCTCGTTCGCGCTGCCCATAGATGATCTCGACCTGACCGTCCGCTCGTACAACTGCCTCAAGCGCGAGGGTGTGCACACGGTGGGCGAGCTCGTCGCCCGCACGGAGTCCGATCTGCTGGACATCCGCAACTTCGGCCAGAAGTCCATCGACGAGGTGAAGATCAAGCTGCATCAGCTCGGACTGTCGCTCAAGGACAGCCCGGCCACGTTCGATCCGTCCGAGGTCGCCGGCTACGACGTCGCCACCGGCACCTGGAATAGCGACGCAAGCTACGACCTGGACGACAACCAGGACTACGCCGAAACCGAACAGCTCTAAAGAAATTTCCGTCCCGGTCCTACCTGATACGGGGGCCGGCCCCATTTAGGAGAAGTCGCAATGCCCAAGCCCACCAAGGGCCCTCGCCTCGGCGGGTCGTCCTCGCATCAGAAGGCGCTCCTGGCCAACCTGGCCACGTCGCTCTTCGAGCACGGCCGGATCAAGACCACCGAGCCCAAGGCGCGGGCGTTGCGGCCCTATGCGGAGAAGCTCATCACCCACGCCAAGAAGGGCACGCTGCACAACCGGCGTGAGGTGATGAAGAAGATTCGCGACAAGGATGTGGTGCACACCCTGTTCGCCGAGATCGGTCCGTTCTTTTCCGACCGCAACGGCGGCTACACCCGCATCATCAAGGTGGAGGCACGCAAGGGCGACAACGCCCCGATGGCCGTCATCGAGCTGGTGCGGGAGAAGACGGTGACCGACGAGGCCAATCGCGCCCGTCGCGCGGCTGCGTCCAAGAAGGCCGCACCCGCGAAGGCTGCACCTGCTGCTGAGGAGGCTCCGGCCGAGGAATCGGTCGAGGACGTCAAGGCCGAAGACGCCGCCATCGAGGAGGCGCAGGCAGCTGAGGCCTCGGCCGAGGAGCAGACAACCGGGGCCGAAGAGCAGGCTGACGCCGACGAGGATGCCGACAAGTCCTAGCGTTCCTTTCGGCTCTTCGCACAAGCGCTCATCGCAATGACGAACGAACCCGCCATCAATTCCGGTGGCGGGTTGGTTCGTCTTCGGCTTGATATCGCCTACGACGGAACCGATTTCGCCGGCTGGGCCGCGCAGGCCGGGCAGCGCACCGTCGCAGGCGTTCTTGACGACGCGCTGTCGACGGTGTTCCGCCGGCCCGTGCAACTGCGTGCGGCCGGGCGTACCGACGCCGGGGTGCACGCGACGGGTCAGGTGACGCATGTCGACGTGCCTGCCGACGCGCTCGTCAACGCATATCCGCGCAAGACGCCGCCGGGTCCGGAGTTCCTGCCGTTGGTACGGCGACTCGCGCGGTTTCTGCCCGGCGATGTGCGGGTCCTCGACATCGGCCGGGCCCCAACGGGTTTCGATGCCCGGTTCTCGGCATTGCGCCGGCACTACGTCTATCGGTTGTCGACGGCACCTTACGGAGCCGAGCCGCAGCAGGCACGGTACGTGACCGCGTGGCCGCGACCGTTGGACGTCGACGCAATGTCCGCCGCATCACGGGATCTGGTGGGGTTGCGCGACTTTGCCGCGTTCTGCAGGCACCGCGAAGGGGCCACCACCATCCGGGATCTGCAGCGGCTGGATTGGACGCGCGACGGCGACTTCGTCACCGCCTACGTCACCGCCGACGCGTTTTGTTGGTCGATGGTGCGTTCGCTTGTCGGTGCGCTGCTGGCGGTGGGGGAGCATCGTCGCGAACCCGGTTGGTGCGCCTCACTGTTGGCGTCGACGCGACGCTCCAGCGATTTTGCCGCAGCACCACCACACGGGCTGACGCTCGTCGGCGTGGACTATCCGCCCGACGACGAACTCGAGGCGCGCACCAAGGTCACCAGGGACCTGCGCGTAATCGACTAGATCCGGCCCGCGACGAAGTCGGCGGCCTGATTCGCCATGCCCCCATCGATGTACGCCCTGGCGAGGTGGGCGGGCCAGTTGTCTTCCCAGGTGTTCGGATCGGCCGGGTTACAGACGGGGTCTGCACCGTGGCACAACTCGATGGTTCTGTCGCTGTAGAGCGGGTTGAAGTTCGTGATCGGCCCCACCCAGGCTGCGCCATTGCCGAACAAGGCGATGGCGGCGATATGTGTGTCGGCGCCCGATGGCAGTGGGCTGTCGAATCCGAAGAAGCCGAACGGCACCGCCAGCACGACGTCGGTAACCGCCGCGCCCAGCGAATAGCCGCCAAGCACCAACCGCGTATCCGGGCAGCTGTTCATCATGTACTGGATGTGCCCGCTCATATCGTTGGCACCCGCGTCGACGTCGCTGTCGGCGGCGTAACGCACCGCGTAGACGCCGATGTTCTTGTTCGACTTCGAGCGCAGCGAGTTGATGAACGCGTTGCCGAGCACCCCGACGCCCGGTGACTCCACCCGGCCACGGGCGAACACCACCTCGACGGCGGGGCAGGCCGCCGACGCGGACGGGACAACATGGGAGGCGCCGGGCAACGCCATCGGCGCCATCAATCCGGCCACGGCAACGAGTACGGTCGTGGCGATCAATAAACCTCGACGGCCCCAACGGCGAAGCTCAAGATCAGTTTTCACTCCGCCGATAATAACCGAATCTATCGACGCAGACGTAGATAATTTGCTCACCAGCGAATCCTGCTGCAGCGCAACTAAACCCTGGCGGCCACGAAGCTGGCTGCCTGGCCGATGAAGGCAGAGGATTCGTAACGCGTATGGGCGAACGGATTGCGGCCGTCCGAGCAGATCGGGTCACCGTCGCTGCAGACGTCGAGCGCCCTGCCGGCAAACGCCCCCGATGCCGTCAGCGGGATCCCGAACTTCGTCGAGGGGTTTCCGAATACGACGACCGCGGCCACATTGCCTGCTGAACCGGCGGGCAGCGGTGGCGCCGATCCGATGTTTCCGACCTTGTTGCCCAGCGGCGGCACCCCGGCGAGCATGTCGACTACGGCGGCACCTTGGGAATACCCGCCGAGCACGATGCGGGTCGCCGGGCACTGCTGCGCCATGGCGGAGATGTGAGCGGTCGCGTCGGCGGCCCCGTCGGCGGTGGTCAGAAAGTCGTAAGTCGCGGGGTAGTTCACGCCGTACGTGCTCAGGGTGCGGCCCCCGAGCGCAGGTGCCAGCGCATCTGCGAGGGCCTGGCCGACGCGGCCGATGCCTGCGGGTTCGCTAGTGCCGCGGGCGAATACAATCTCCACGTCGGGGCACGGCTGTGCGGATGAGACGGCCGGTGTGATGACGGCAACGCCGGCGGCCAATAGGACAGCGGAAAACGCCAGCATCAAGCGGCGAACATGATGAAACGTCACAAGGAACGGTAACACCTAGTCTGGCTAAACTAATCTCGCCACGAAACTTGCCGCCTGATTAGCGAGTCCCGCGCTCACGTAGTCGCTATGAGCGAACGGGTTGCGGCCGTCGGAGCAGATCGGGTCGCCGTCCTTGCACAAGTCGATCGCCCGGCCGGCAAACAGGTGATTCGCCGACGTAATGGGGTTGCCGAATTTCGTCGCCGGATTGCCGAACGCCGCGACCGCCGCCACGTTGGGCGACAGGCCCGGGGGCAGGGGTGCGCCCAGGTTTCCGATCCTGTTACCCAGTGGCGGTATGCCCATCAGCATGTCCAGCACGGCCGCGCCTTGGGAGTATCCGCCCAGCACGATGCGGGTGGTCGGACAGGTCTTGACGAAGTCCACCACGTAGGCCGACGCGTCGTTCGCGCCGTCGTAGGCCATCCCGAAGTCGTACGACGCCGGGTAGTTCACCCCGTATGTCGTGAGGGTGCGGTTCCCGATCTGCCCCCGTAGCGCGTCCACGAAGGCCTGGCCGACACGGCCAATGCCCGGGGGCTCGCCCGTGCCGCGCGCGAACACGACGTGGATGCCGGGGCACGCCGGCTGAGCGGCGGCGGGCGGGGCGGTAACGACGACCATCGTCGCTGCTGCCAACGTGAGCGTTGCTGAGATGGCCACCAGAGCCGCGTTGGCGGTCGACCGGACCGTCGCATGGACAGCTTGAACAGCGCGCATGCGGCTAATACTCACATATTGACGCCGATGGCCCTGTGCTCATCGGCCAATTGCT
>DATFCF010000702.1:0-8319 GCA_035253445.1 Mycobacterium sp. | reverse complement strand
AGCGGGCGTTCGCCATAGACCGGAGCAAGACCGGCGGCCATCAACAATCGGTTCTGGTCGCGCAGCGGAACATCGAGCACCGCCGCGAGGCGCAACACCATGGCGCGGCTGGGAGTCGACCGGCCCGTCTCGATGAAGCTGACATGGCGAGGGGATACGTCGGCTTCGATGGCCAGGTCGAGTTGCGATACGCGGCGCCGCTGTCGCCACTCCCGCATCAGCGAGCCGAAAGCCGGTGTCTGCAGTCCCACGCTGGTCACCGGGCCAGTGTCGCTCACATTCAGACCAGGACCACTACGTCTGAGGTAATTGCATCCCTTACCTACAGGCGCGCACCGTGGAGGACATGAGCGAGCAGACGATTCCGCGGTGGTTGCGCTTTGTGCTGATTGCCGACCGCACTGGTTCCGCGTGGTACATCGGCGGCGGCTTCTTCTTCGCACCGGTGCTCGTCGTGCTGTCGCCGTGGCCGACGGTTACGGCCGTGGCGTGGGCGATCATCGGGCTGGCCGGGCTATGGCTGGGACTGCTCGGCATCGCGATGGCCACCGGCCTGGCGATGGTCCTGCGGTCCGGCAGCGAGATCCCCGAGGACTACTGGCGGTCGATCATCGACTACTAGAGGACCGGCGAAGTGTCAGGCCCGCCCGCCTGCGCCGGTGTAGTCCACCTGCCAGTGTTTGATGCCGTTGAGCCAACCCGACCGCAGCCGCTCGGGTTTCGAGATCGGCGTGAGATCCGGCATCTGGTCGGCCACAGCGTTGAACATCAAGTCGATCGTCATCCTGGCCAGGTTGGCGCCGATGCAGAAGTGCGCGCCGGTACCGCCAAAACCCACGTGCGGGTTGGGATCTCGCAAGATGTTGAACGAGTAGGGGTCGTCGAACACTTCTTCGTCGAAGTTGGCCGAGCGGTAGAACATCACCACCCGCTGACCTTTCTTGATCTCAACCCCGGACAACTCGGTGTCCTCGAGCGCGGTGCGCTGAAACGACGTGATGGGGGTGGCCCATCGGACGATTTCGTCCGCGGCGGTCGCGGGGCGTTCCTTCTTGAACAGCTCCCACTGATCGGGGAAGTCGGCGAACGCCATCATCCCCTGGGTGATGGAGTTGCGGGTGGTCTCGTTGCCGGCAACGGCAAGCAGGATGACGAAGAACCCGAACTCATCGTCGGAGAGTTTGTGTCCTTCGACGTCGGCCTGCACGAGCTTGGTTACGAGGTCCTCACCCGGCTTGTCGGCTCTTTCGGCGGCCAGCTTCATGCCGTACATGATCAGTTCCACGGAGGCGGTGATCGCGTCGTTGTTTGCGAACTCGGGGTCCATGTCGCCGACCATCTGATTGGACCAGTGGAAGAGCTTCATACGGTCTTCCTGCGGCACACCCATCAGGCCGGCGATCGCCTGCAGTGGCAACTCTGCAGACACCTGTTCGACGAAGTCGCCGCAGCCGCGCGCCGCGGCAGCCTTCGCGATGTCCTGCGCGCGCTGGTTGAGCTCATCGCGCAGCCGCTCGACCGCCCGCGGCGTGAACGCTCGCGAGACGATTTTGCGCAGATGGGTGTGGTGTGGCGCGTCCTGGTTGAGCATGACGAACTTGCCGCGCTCGATCTGATCGCCGACGGTTCCGTCGTTGTACCGGGGGAGGGCCGTCTTCTTAAGGCTGGAGAAGACGTCGCTGCGCCGCGAAACTTCCTTGACGTCCTTGTGCTTGGTCACCACCCAGTAGCCACCGTCGTCGAAGCCACCGACGCCTATCGGCTGTTCGTTCCACCAGATCGGCGCGACCTTGCGCATCTCGGCGAGTTCCTCGACTGGCAGCCGTTCGGCATAGATGTCGGGGTCGGTGAAGTCGAACCCGGGTGGGAGGTTGGGAGACGGCTTGGGAGACGGCATCGATGCCCTCCTGATATGACGTTGTCTAGTGGCCCTATCGCATTGCTACACCACAGTTGGGGCCAGGTGAGGTGGGTTTGGGAAAGTCGGCGCGAGCCCGGGAAACCCGGAAGTGAAACGTGTTCTGAATCGGCCCGCGGATATTGACCGCTTGGTCACATGGGGCACAGGTGTAACAATTTTGAGGGCCAGGCTGAAGCATCCAGTAGCACCGCCATCGCGGTGAACGGAAGGGGGCATCGGTGAGGATCGATATTCGAGCAACTGCGCTGTCCGCGGCTTTGGGCGCACTCGGCGCTGTCGCCGCGGTGACCCTCGCGGCACCCGCGATGGCCGAACCCCTGATCCCCGTCCCACCGCCACCGCCGCCTCCGGCGCAGGACGCCGCTGTCCAGGCCGCTGCGGCCGATCCGGCGGCGCCTCCCGCTGAGGGAGTGCCGCACCTGGTGAGTCCGGAAAACCTGCCGCCCGGCACGGTCGACGATCCACTCACCCCGAGCCAGCCGCGCCTGACCTATCTGCGCGAGCTCTGGCATGCGATGCAGACACAAGAGGTGAGCGGAAGCGATGCGCTGCTCCTGCTGACCCAGCGCGGGCTGGACGCCAACGCCACGCCACCTCCGGGCATGCCCGCGGGCCCGCAAGCGCCGCTGCCCCCGGCACCGCCGCCTGCGCCCTAGTTCGTCTCTGGCCACAGCCGTCGGCCGGCCTGATCGAGGATCTGACGCACCATCCGGACATGGGCCGGCTCGATCATCGCCCACACTGCGCGGGCGAGCAGATTGCTTTGGCACACGAACGTGGCGAAAAGCAACGTGTCGCCTTCCCGCAGGAACAACAGTTCACCCGGCATCCCGATGCGGGATTCGGCACCGAGCAGAATCAACTCCGGCGTGCTCTGCCGCACGTTCCAGCCGAGCATCGACCGCTCCGACGAGCCGGTGCCGATCTTCAATCCGATCGACTTCCACCCGGACAGAAGCTGCGCTCTGATGACCGGCGCAGCGCCTTCCAAAGTCTCGCGGGCGCATTGTTCGGCGGTGTGGTGTACCGGTCCGAGCTCAACGAGAAATGCGTCGGCATAATCGATTCGGGTCAAGGTGCTCAGTGCTAGCACGGATCGCGGGACGTCCAGCTGATGCACCCGCTCTGCCGACCCGGTCACGTCACCGGCCATTGCGGCCTCCCGACACAGACTCGCGCCACGTCTGGCCGATCTCCCGCAACATCAGCGGGTAGACGGCCAAGTGGCGAAACGGTGCGATCGCCGCCATGTACATCGACCCCACCAACCCGTTCGGCTTGACCAGAACGGCCATCTGCCCGCGGAACCCGCCCTCTCGGTCGGCAACCCAGCCCACGTGCAGCACGCCGTGCACGGTCTGATTGGCAATCTCCATCGCGAACTCGTCTTCGGTCACGTACAGCGGCACGAACGGATCGGTGTCAGCGCCGAAATCGGTTGCAGTGCCAGCTAAATCGGCCGGCAGTCGATCGCGAAGCATCTCGACCCGCGAGCCAAGGCCTGTCGCCGGGCGGTCGAGCCCGAGCACGCGCCCGAGCGCGAAGCGGATGGCGAACAGGCTGCGCACCACGACCGACGATCGCCCCGGCTCATAGTCCGCCATCAATTGCACCAGTCGCGGAAAGTCGTCGGGCCCGCCAGGCGTCGGCAGTGCCCAGACGTCGAGCAGTCGAAAATCCTTGGCAATCTCGTGGATTCGCCACGGCCGCGAACTGTGCTCGACCTTGTCCAATGGCCCAGAATCAAGCATACAGTACTGTATGCTTGGCGGTGACGCGACGTCAACCCCCGCGAGATATGGAGACACGATGGTCGCGCAAACCCGCACACCGAAGAGTGCGTGGATCGATGCCGGATTGCGGGCACTCGCAAGCGGCGGGCCCGACGCGGTGCGGGTGGAGCTGATCGCGGGGGAACTCGGCGTCACCCGGGGCGGCTTCTACTGGCACTTTCCCAACCGCCAGGCGCTCCTGGAGGAAATGCTGAACACGTGGGAACTCCGAAGCACCGATGAAACGCTCGAACGCGTCGAGAAGGAAGGCGGCGACGCGCGGGACAAAATCCGCCGGGCGGGCATGCTCACCTTCTCCGACGAACTACTTCCGATCGACCTCGCCATCCGTGACTGGGCGCGGCGCGACCGCTCCGTGGCCAAGCGCCTACGCCGGGTCGACAACCGCCGCATGGACTATCTGCGCACCTTGATCGGCACATTCATCGACGACGCTGACGACGTCGAGGCCCGCGCCATGCTTGCCTTCTCGCTGGCCATCGGCAGTCATTTCATCGCGGTCGATCACGGCGCCCGCAGCCGCAAGCAGGTACTGGACCGGGCGGCTCAGCGGCTGCTGGCCTGAAGTATCGGCGTGTTCATTGCGAAAAAATCGGTGGCGGCTAGATCGAACGCACCGTGATCGCTTCCGAGCCCCCGTGCCACCAAAGCCGCTGCGGCACAACCTAGTCGCGCCGAGGCTGGTACGTCGCGTCCCAGGCCTGTGCCGCGGAGAAATCCGGCCGAGAACGCGTCACCACAGCCGGTCGTGTCGACCACGTCGACGGCGAACGCCGGCACCTGCACTGTCTCATCGGCGGTGACGACCAACGCTCCGTCTGCCCCACACGTCACCGCCACGCACGTCACACCGCGTGCGATCAGTTCGCGGCAACCCTGCTCGAGCGTCGCGGCGCCGGTGAGACCGAGCACCTGCTCGTCGTTGGGCAGCAGATAGTCCAGGTGCGGCAACGCCGGCGCGATCCACGCCAGCACGCCGGGGTCACCGGAGGTGAGAAGGTCCGCCGACGTCACGACGCCGGCACTCTTGGCCCGGGACAGAATCTGCGCGGCTGCTTCGCCACCCATCAGCTCGGGTCCGCCGAGATGCAGATGGCTGGCCGCGGCGATCTGGTCATGCGGTGCGTCGTCAGAACCGTAGGTGAGGTTCGCGCCAGGGACGTGAAACGCCGGCCGGCTGCCGTCGGCACGGATCGGGAGCACGGACGACGACGTCTGCACACCGTCGCGGCGCAGCAGCAGCGACGTGTCGACCCCGTATCGCGCCAGCATCGTCACGAACAGATCACCGATCGGGTCCGCTCCAATGGCTCCGGCGCTGCGCACGGTGGCGCCGAGTTTGGCCAGCGTGACCGAGGTGCCTCCCGCGGCTCCGGCGGGGCCGAACCGGATTTGTTCGACGAGGGCGACACCTTGGCCTTCGGGGATCGCATCGACCGGCCGGAGCTGGACGTCGAACACGTGAGCGCCGAGGCAGACGACAGTCTGGTTCATGACTCGGTTCCAGCGCTGCGTGTGGCGGTGAAGGCCACCGCCACGGTGTCGACGACCTTCATCGCACCCATCAGCATCGAGTAGGGCTTGATCCCGAACTCGGCCTGGTGCACCTCGGCTTCGCAGGACATCTGCCAGGCGTCGCCGAGATCCTTTACGCGCAGATCGACTTCGCATCGGCGACTCTCGCCGTGGATTTCCAGCGTGCCGCGCAGCCGGTAGCCGTCGCCGGTGTGTTCGATGCCGTCCGCAGAAAAGCGGATTCGCGGGAACCTACCGGCGTCGAGAGCCTTCAGCGCGTGCGAGCGTGCCAATTTCTTCTCCGGCCCGGACAGGGCCATCAATCCACCCTCGCCTCCAGAAACCTGCAGTGAGTCCACGTCAACGGTCAGCTCCGCTGCGATCGGCTGGTCGTCGGCCCACTGCACCGTGGCGTGCCACCTGTTCATCCTGATGATCAGGCGATGTCCCATCTTCGCGGCCCTGCCGGTGACGCCGGTGCGAACAACCAATTCACCGTCGGCGGCGCTAAGGCTCCACTGAGTGTCTGCCACGGGCCAGACTGTACCCAGACTCCGACGATGGAAGGGAGTACCGATGCTCAAGCCGCTCAGTGTTGCCACCCGCCTTCCCGCGCAGGATCTGAACCGCGCCAGGGCGTTCTACGCCGACAAGCTGGGGCTCGAGCCCAGCGAGGAACGGCCGGGCGGCCTGCTCTACCGTTGCGCGGGCGCCGAGTTCGGCGTGTTCGAATCCGCGGGCGCATCGCCGGGCACCTTCACCCAGATTGGGTGGACGGTTGATGACATCGACGCGACGGTCGCCGAGTTACGCAGGCGCGGTGTGGTTTTCGAGGAATATGAGCTGCCGGGGCTGACCACGGTGAACGGTATCGCCGAGATCGCCGGCAACTATCCGAGCAAGGGATCCGGTGAGCGGGCTGCCTGGTTCCGGGACAGTGAAGGCAACATGCTGGGCATCGGGCAACCGATTCCTTGACTCAGGTCGCGGCCAGCGCTACGGGCGCTGCCTCGATACGGGCAGGGACATGCTTGTGCCAAGGTGTGCCGGCATATGCGTCGCGCCACTGGGTGGATGTGAGCGTATTGGGCGCCACCCCTGGACTGTGCGCTTGGCCGTCCCCGTCAGCGAAGTCGAGACCGAAGCCATTGGGCAATGACGCATGTCCGGGCAGCATCGCCTCGCTGATCTCGACACTCGCCTCGGCACTGCCGGCAGCGGTGGTGATTCGCGCGCGGCCGCCGTCGGTCAAGCCCAGCGCCTCGGCATCCTCGATACTGATGCGCAGAGCGCCGTCGGCATCGCGTTTGCGCCACGACGGGTCGCGAATGATGTCGTTGGCGGTGTAGGCGCGACGCTCACCTGCCGAGAGCACGATGGGGAACTCCGGTGTCGTCAGCCCGGGGCGCGTGTCGGAGAGCGCGCGTATCTCGTCGAGCATCTCGGGCATGTCCAGCGCGATCTTGTGATCGGGGTGAGTGATCAAGCTGAAGTCGTCCTCGTACTCGTGGACGGTGAACGTCACTCCCGACCGGTTCGCGAGAACGGCGTCGAACAGTGCGTCGCCGTCGGCGTGGCCCGCCCGGCGCACCGCCTCCGGATAGGTCATGGCCGCTTTCTGGGCCAGGCCCCACAACGCGGCAGCACCGGAAAGCCCTTCGGGCAGAGTCGGTCCCAGCGTCTCGTACAACACGAAAGGCAACACCTTACCCAGCATCGGAGTGGTGCTGACTGCTTGCAGGAACGCCTGGGTGAAAGCCGCCCGGCTCTCGCCGGCGGCGCGGCGCAGCGGTTCCAGGTCGGTATCGTCGACGATGCCGAGCGCCCGCACCAGCCGCGCCCAGATCTCGGGCTCCGGCAGCGTGCCCTCCAGCGGCTGCATCAGCCGATGGCGAAGGTGGAAATCGTTATGCGGGAACTCGAGATTGAAGAACGTCGCCTCGGCCTTCTCAAACTGACTCGCCGCGGGCAGCACATAGTGCGCGAGCCGAGCCGTCTCGGTCATCGCGACGTCGATGACCACCATCAACTCCAGCGATTCGAATGCCGCGCGGCATGCCACGGAGTCGGCCAGGGAGTGCGCGGGGTTGCTGCTCTCGACGACCATCGCCCGGAATCGTTCGGGATGATCGGTCAGAATCTCTTGGGGCACAACATTGCTCGGTATCAGCCCACCGATGACGGGAGCGCCCGTGACAGGTGTGCGCCCGACATCGGCGGTGTGACGGAACAGCGGTCCGAACGACGAATGCAGGTGCTGGCCACCGCGTTTGGCGAAGTTGCCGGTGAGTATCCACAGCAGCTTGTTCAGGTATGAGCACAACGTGCTGTTTGGTGCCTGTTGAATGCCCAGATCCTCGAACACCGCGACGCTGTCGGCGCCACCGATCCTGCGGGCAGCGGTGCGCACCAATTCCTCGTCGACGCCGCAGCGCTGCACGTAGTCGCCGACCGGGACATCGCGCAGAACGTCGCGCACGAGTTCGGCTCCGTTGACGTGCTGAGCGAGAAACGACTCGTCGCACAGATCCTCTTGCACCAGGACGGCAGCCAGCGCCGCCAGACACCACGCGTCGGTTCCCGGGCGCACCCGAAGGTGGATGTCGGCCATTTTGGCGGTGTCCGTGATCACCGGATCGATGACGATCATCGAGCGGTCGGGATCCTTGGCGATCTCGTTGAGTACGACACGCGCACGCGGAAAGCTCTGCGACATCCAGGGGTTCTTACCGATGAACACCGACACCTGGGCGTGTTCGAACTCTCCTCGGGTATGGCCGCCGTAGAGGTGCGCGTCGACCCATGCCTCGCCCGTCTTCTCCTGCGCCAGCGCGTTGGAGCGGCGGGTGATGCCCAGCGCCTTGCGGAGGGCCGCTCCGTAGGCGCCGCACAGGTGGTTCCCCTGCCCACCACCGCCGTAGTAGAGGATCTTGTCGCCGCCGTGGCGCTCGATCACGCCCCGCAGGCCGGCGGCGACCTCCTCGACGGCGGTGTCCCAGTCGACCGCTGCGTAGCTGCCGTCCGGCATCCGCTTCATCGGCGAGGTCAGCCGGCTGCGGGCGTTCTGGTAGTGGTCGAGGCGCAGCGCCT
>DATFCF010000701.1:0-4296 GCA_035253445.1 Mycobacterium sp. | reverse complement strand
CAAGATCATGATCACGATAATGACGATGCCGAACAACGCGAACCGGTACTCGTACAGGTCGGTGCCCCCGAACGAGATACCGCGCAGACGGTCCGGGATGTACGAGATCAACGCACCACCCAGAATCGCACCGGCGATATTTCCGGAACCACCCATGACCACACCGGCCAGCACCAGGATCGAGAACTGCAGAACGAACGTCTGCGAATTGATGAAGCTCTGCTCACCCGCGAACAGCACACCACCCAGACCACCGATGAACGCGCCGATCGCGAACGCCCACAATTTGTACTTCGTGGTCCGCACGCCCATCACCTCGGCGGCCTCTTCGTCCTCGCGGATCGCCAGCCACGACCGGCCCACCCGTGAACGGTCGAGATTCCGGACGCCGAGAATGACCAAAATGATCACCACGAGACCGAGCCAGAAATACGGTGTCGCATCCCGTACCCCGAAAATCGGGCTGCCATCCGAATACGACCCGGGGGGATGCGGGATCGAGGTGAAGCCCCGGTCACCGCGCAACGTATCGGTACTGGTCGCCACGATCCGGATGATTTCCGCGAAGCCCAGCGTCACGATCGCCAGATAGTCGCCGCGCAACCGCAGCGTCGGCCAGCCCAGGATCAGACCCGCGAGCATCGTGAGCGCCAGCGCGAACGGCACCGCCGCCAGCCACGCCCACCCGGTGTGCGAATACAAGATGCTGTCCGGCGAGGTCAGCAACGCCGTCCCGTACGCACCCACCGCGAAGAAGCCGACGTAACCCAGGTCCAGCAGACCCGCATACCCGACCACGACGTTCAAGCCCAGCGCCAGCAACACGTAGTAGGACATGTTGAACAGCGCGCTCGTCCAGTCGACGCCGTTCGTGACGATCTGCGGGCCGATCACCGGCACGTCACCCACGTACGGCAGCAGGAACGCCGCCACCGTCGCGACCAGCACCACCAGCATCCGCACCCACGCCGGCTGCCGGCCGAACCAGCCCCGCACCCCGCCGCCACCGTTACGCGACGCCGGCTTTTGCGCCGGCGGCTTCTCGGAAGTCACAGCCACGTCGGTCATGCTCGTGCCCTCCCCAGCGACTCGCCCAGCAGGCCCGTGGGACGGAACAGCAGGATCAGAACCAGCAACACGAACGCCGCCGCGTGCAGCCATTCCGACCCGAAAAGACCCGCCGCGTAGTTCTGCAGAACACCCAGCAGGAACCCGCCCAGAAGCGCGCCACGCAAATTACCGATACCACCCAGCACCGCCGCGGTGAACGCGTCGATACCGAGGATGAACCCGGCGTCGTACCGGGTCACCCCGATCTTCAGGTCATACATCACCGCCGCGATACCCGCCATCAAACCACCCAGCAGGAACACCAGCGAGATGACGCGGGTCTTGTTCACGCCCATCAAAGCGGCACTGTCCGGATTCTGCGCCACCGCGCGAATACCCCGGCCCAGCCGCGTCCCGTTGATGAAACGATCCAGCGCGAACATCATCACCAGCGCCAGCACCACGATCAGAATCTGAAGATTCGTGATATTCGTGTCCCCGATGGTGATCACCGTCCGCGCCGTGATGACCGGGGGAACACCACGCTGGTTCCGGTGCGTCACCACGCCGATGATTTCGGAAATCGCGAGCGAGGCACCGATCGCGGTGATCAGGAACGCCAGCGGCGGAGCATTGCGCTGCCGCAACGGCCGATACGCCACCAGTTCAACGATCAACGCGGTAATACCGGACGCGATGATCGCGACCGCAAGACCGATCACCATATAAACCAACATGCCGCCGAACGACGGCGCCGCCGAGTTCTGGTCCAGACCGAACCAGCCCCAGACGATCAGGCACGCGAACGTGCCAATCATGAAAACCTCGGAATGCGCGAAATTGATCAGACGCAGCACGCCGTACACCAGGGTGTAGCCCAACGCGAATAACGCGATGATCGCGCCCTGCGCCAGGCCGGTGACGGTGAGCGGCCCGAAATCGTTGATCAGACCGGAAAAGTTCACAGAGGGGCTCCAAAAGACGAGGTCGGTGTGGCCGGAGCGCTAACCCCGGCCACACCGGCCCTACCGCAAGTGACCGCGATCAGGCAGAAACCTTGATTTCCTGATCGGCCTTGTTGTCGCCCGACTGATCGAACTTGTACGCCCACACCTTGATAAGGGATGGGTCCAGCTCACCGGTCGACGTGAACTTGTACGTGTTCGCGATGCCCTTGTAGTTCACCGAGGACAGGTAAGTGTTCAGCTTCTCGGGCGTCGTGTTACCCGCCTCGATACCCTGCAGGAAGATGTTCGCGGCGTCGTAGGCCACGTCCGAATACGTACCGGCCGCAACGCCCCACTTGGTCTTGTAGGCGTTGTTGAATTCAGCGCCTGCCTGCTCCGGCGGAGAACACGGGCACGTCACCACGGTGCCCACCGCGGCCGCGTTACCCGACGCCTTCGACAGACCCGGGTCCTTCATGCCGTCGCCACCCACGAGCGTGCCCTTCCAGCCCGCCGCGGTCAGCTGCTTGCGGATGATGCCGCCGTTCGCGTAGTAGCCGCCGTAGAACAACACGGTCGCACCACTCGACGTGACCTTCTGGACCAGCGCCGAGAAGTCGGTCTGCTTGCCGTCACCCTCGGTCTTGTCCGAGCCGACCATCAGCGGACCGAGCTTCGCTTTGACCCCGTCGGCCAGACCCGCGCCATACGCCGACTGGTCGTCCGCCACGAAGACCTTCTGCGCCTTCATGACGTCCTTGATGTACGCCGCGGCCGCTGGCCCCTGCGAGTCGTCGTTGCCCACCGCGCGGTGGAAGGTCTTCCACCCCTTCGAGGACAGCGACGTCCGCGTCGCGGCCGGCGTGATCGCCGGAATACCGGCCGACTCGAAGATCGGGTCGGCCGCCTCCGACTCGCCGGAGAACGGCGGGCCGACAATGCCGATGACCTTCTTGTCCGCAACGAGGTTACGAGCGACACCAGGGGCGACCGAAGCCTCACCCTGCGAGTCGAACTTGCCGACCTCGATACAGGTCGACCCCTTCTTCTGGTTGTACTGATCGACAGCCAGCTCGAAGCCCTGCTCGATGTTCACACCGAGGTTGGCGGCCGAGCCGGTGAGTGCGCCGAAGAACGCGAGCTTGTAGCCACAGTTCGAACCGCTCGCGGTGTCGCCGCCGGTGTCCGAAGACTTATTACATGCAGCAGCACCAGCGATGAGCCCGATGATGGCCACCCCGCCGATAGCTCGTGCGAGAACCTGCCTCAAGGTTGGAACCCCTCCTCCATACCGAACCCACCGAGCCACCGGAAGCCGATTGGCGCTTGCGCGGACAATCGACGACACCGAGCCCGTCATGGGCCGGGACGCTATCCCAGGTTCGCTGCCTGCGGTAAGCCTTCGATCGGGCTTTCACCGAACCGTTACGTCCGGTGACGCCACGACACAGGAGGGTGTTACAACCTCTGAGTACCGAAGATCAACTGGTAGCGGGCTGCGCGCCGCCCGCCTCCTGACCCTCCGCAAGGATGCGATCGGCCACCTCACGCATCGTCATCCGATGATCCATCGCGGTGCGCTGAATCCACTTGAACGCCTGCGGCTCGGTCATCTGGTACTTGGTCATCAGCTCGCCCTTGGCGCGCTCGACGGACTTACGCGTCTCCAGCCGGTCGGTCAGGCTCGCCACCTCGGACTCCAAGGCAGCAATCTCCGCATAACGGGACAAAGCGACCTCGATCGCCGGAACCAGGTCCGACTTCTGGAACGGCTTCACCAGATAGGCCATCGCCCCCGCGGCGCGCGCCCGCTCCACCAGATCACGCTGGCTGAACGCCGTCAGGATCACCACCGGCGCGATCCGCCCGCCGGCGATCCGCTCCGCGGCCGCCAGCCCATCCATGATCGGCATCTTGATGTCGAGAATGACCAGGTCCGGGCGCAGCTCCTCGGCCAGGCGTACGGCGGTCTCGCCGTCACCAGCCTCACCGACGACGTCGTAGCCCTCCTCGACGAGCATCTCCGCCAGGTCGAGCCGAATAAGGGCCTCGTCCTCCGCGATGAGAACCCGCTTGCGCTCGGCACCAGCCTGCGTGTCGGCCACGGAACCCCTACCCCCAACACTCCCGAAGTCACGACACCCCGGTATGTGGGTGTCGCCCTTCTAAGCCTAGTGGGTAAGCTGTGCCGTGCTTGGGCCAGCGTGACCTTGTCGCGCACCGGCCCACGCACGCCGGGGTGGCGCAATCGGCTGACGCGGAGCACTCAAAATGCTTTGTCCGAGAGGACATGCGGGTT